>NZ_JAVRCL010000075.1:0-37670 GCF_034530775.1 Nostoc sp. DedSLP04
CTACCTCAATGGTCAACTTGCTATCTAATGTTTTTGCAAAAATGGGATGCTCCCGATTAGAAGTTTTGAGAGAGCAAATTATTTCAAGATGAGTATAATTGAATAATATACTATTTTACTAATGTTTATATCTAAAAAATTTGTATGAATACTAACTTTTTAGCTAAGAGAATTAGAGATTTATGGTGTTACTTGATAAATTCGGCTCGGCAGTTTTTTATTTTAGGAATCATTCTAAGTTTGTGTCTGATATTCTTATCTAGTTGTCAGGGGATAAGACAAAAGGAAGATGGGGTAATTCATCTGACACTATGGCAAGCTATTAATCCCCCTGCAAATCGAGATATATTTCAAAAACTAATAGATAAATTTAATCAAACTCATCCTGATATTCAGGTACAATCTATCTTTGAGAGTGAACCTCAATTACCAAAAATATTGACATCAGTGGTTGCCAATGTACCACCAGACCTGCTGTCATTCCATCCTGAATATACAGGTCAATTTGTGGAATTAGGGGCACTTCGACCTTTAGAAGATTGGTTGGATAAATCGCCCCTCAAGTCAGACATTAGACCTAACTTATTGCCAGAAATGCAGTTAGATGGTCACATTTGGTCAGTGCCAATGCACACCAGTAATATTGGTATTTTTTACCGTCCTAAACTTTTTGAAGCTGCGGGAATTACAGAATTACCCAAGACTTGGGATGAATTGAGACAAGTTGCCAAAAAATTAACTATAGACCGCAATGGGGATGGCCGCCCCGAACAGTATGGTATGTTACTGCCTTTAGGAAAAGGAGGATGGACTGTATTTAGTTGGTTCCCGTTTTTATTTGGTGCAGAGGGAGAGGTTGTAACTAATAATCGCCCCAATTTAACGAATGCGGGTGCGATCGCGGCCTTACAATTATGGCAAGACCTGATAAAAGATGGTTCAGTAATGCTTTCTGCCCCAGAACGAGGTTATGAAGAGGAAGCTTTTCTTACAGGTCGTGTTGCGATGCAGATAACAGGCCCTTGGACGTTAATTATGAAATCTGAGGTCGATCATCAGGTATTACCCATACCAGCAGGTGTCAAAGCTGCTACAGTCACAGGTACTGGAAATTTTTTTGTGATGAAGACCACACCAGTAAGAGAGCAAGCAGCATTCAAATTTTTAGAGTATGTTTTGAGTGAGGAATTCCAAACCGAATGGAGTATAGGGACGGGTTTTTTGCCAGTTACCCTTACATCGGCTCAAAGCAAAGCTTATCAGCAATTCATTAATGAAAAACCAGTATTAAAAGTGTTTTTTGATCAATTACCAGTGGCACATTCTCAACCAATTATTGCTGGATATAGCCGTCTTTCTGATAGTCTTGGTCGAGCTATAGAAGCGACGGTACTAGGAGAGTCTGCTGAAAAAGCCCTCAAGAAAGCACAAGAGCGTTTAGATTTGATTTGGGATGACAAATAAATAGAACTAGTGGTGAGTGCTGTTTTTTAACTAGAAGTCCTATAGGGGCTGCCTTCTGCCTCCAAACCTGTAGCTTTGTACTTCATAGAAAAGAAAACTATTGTAATTAACTACCAGCATTGGTAAGAATTCCTACAAGCACTCGCACTAATTCTTCCAAACCTTCTGGAACGCGATAAAGTTTGATATCTTGCATGACCCGTTTATCTTGCCGATAAAATATTCCAAATCGCCAATCTTCTCCATTTGTTACAGCACCGTACAAAGTTGGTGTTTGCGAATCTGTCCATTGGTCGAGTGCTATCAATTCAATTGCAAGTTGAGTAAATCCCCGGCTTAAATCGGATTGCTTGGCTTCGACTACTAACAGGGAATTGGAAGATGAAATATAGTAATCAAAACTCCCTTTGAGTTGTTCGCTAACATTAATGGGGTACTCAATGTTTAGTTGAGTTTGCGTTTGGTCGCAAATTTCCAACAAAATAGGAGCAATTAAAACTTCACGTTTTGCAGCTTCACTGATAGGGTTTACGCGCATGATATTGCGCCGTAAGTAACGC
Organism: Nostoc sp. DedSLP04; assembly: GCF_034530775.1. Lineage (NCBI taxonomy): Bacteria > Bacillati > Cyanobacteriota > Cyanophyceae > Nostocales > Nostocaceae > Nostoc > Nostoc sp. DedSLP04. The sequence goes on from NZ_JAVRCL010000075.1 coordinate 2,025, forward strand.
TGTAAAAATTCTAAATAGTCAATTACGCCTGAATATTGTGGTAGTTGTAGCGATGCGCGTTCGTAACTACATCCCAGTTCCCCCAAGATATCTGCTGGGGTATATGGTAATTCAAAATACTTACTAAATGTATAACTTTGACCGGGTTGGAGAATGCGTGGGCGAGTCATAAATATTAAGGTTATGAAATATATCGATAAAAGTCAGGAAGAAACTCCAGTTTTGGGATGTAAATTTCTTTTTAATGTACACAAACCAATTGCTGGTATGGCTCCTAAAATCGCTGCTGTCAGTCCTTGTCCACTCCAATATAGTATGGGAGTACGGTAGGTTTCTGGAATCAAATTTTGCATAATAAAAAGCAACCAAACCAAAATAGTAATCCAGAAAAAAGAGATTGAGGGTAAAAAATTCCACCACCAAATACCTGCTGTATATCGCCTCAACACCAGCCATTGGCAAATCCCTAGCCAAATTCCAGAAATTATATATGCGATCGCAGACAAAAATCCAAAAATCAAAGTATCTTCAGAAGATGATGAGGCAATGGTTGAAATGTAGTTAATCCAGGCTGTAGAAACACCGTTGGCAATCAACCAACCTACACTAGTAGCAAATAGCCACTGCCAACTCGGTAAATATCGGTAAAGCACAAGAGCTTGGTCAGCAGCGAAAATCACGGCAAATACAACGTTACTGAGACTTCTAACCAAAATGCTCCATGTTTGTGGTTGATTAGCAATGTTAGGTGAGAGACTTTGAAGAATAATTTTCTCTAAAGCGATACTAGCAACGCCACCCACAACCCATCCGATGAGGGTCATTAAGGTAAACTGAATAAAGAACCTCTGTCGCTGCGATCGCGGAATCAAATACTTTCCTGGATTAGGCTCGTTATTAGCAGATGCAAGATGGTCGGGACTGTTAGAGTCAGTTTGCATAAGAAGTTAGGGGAGTGAGAGAATAGGGAGATCGCGGAGATAGGGGAACAGAGGGAGAATTAACTAATGCCCAATGCTCAATCCTCAATTAAATATTGATTCTTGTTTTACCCTATTTCTCAATCACCAGTCCCTATTTTCCATTCCCCACTCGCCACTCCCCACTCGCCACTTCCTCAAGGCGAGAATCTTATGTCAATAATAACAGCCTATTCTCAATAAAATTTCATTAACCTATTCTTTTTGCTAAAGATTTAGGGGTAGTCCATCGTAAGCATCTTTTTGAGTCTGGGAAACTAAACCAAACGATAAATGGTGATTTTTTGTTGGTTCTTAACCTTAGTTGCGATCAAGAGTAATTTAGATGGGTTTGTCCTGCCCACTACAATTGCACAAGAGCCTTCACTTAATCTTTAAAGATATTTTAGTATATATACCGTATCTTTTGCGAGTTATAAAAATCAAAATAGGATTACAAAGCATCAAGAGAAACTTACATCTTTGAGCTTGTTTTACTCAACAACAGCCATATATAAAGACTTAATCATCTTTGTAACTTTTTTCTAATTTGTTGGAGTAATGAAACCAGTTTTTCATAGCTAGGTTTCAAGAAAAGTTCAGTCTTAATTCTCTTTGTGTTCTTCAAGGTTTATTACTAGAATGCTGAAAAAAATCTCTTTGGCTTTACTCGGAACAACTGCTGTCGTCATGAGCGCGAATCCAGCTAGTGCGGTAACTCTGCAAGTCAACAGTGGCCCGTTTTCTAGCTATGCTGATGCTAAAACTGTCACCTTTGACAATGGCACAGCAAACGATCCTAATGGATTTGTTACTTACTCTAATATTACTAGTAACATTGTTCAAGGTAGCGTATCTGGTCAATACGCCTCACCTTATGGAGATAACACCAAATTTCTAACAATTGCTCCAGTAGGTAGTAATGTTGCAGGCGACAGTGGTTTGGTCAATATTAAGTTCAAAGAAGCTGTTAATTACTTCGGTTTTTATGCAGGTTCATTAGATGATTATAACTTTGTTGACATTTACAAAGGCGATCAGTTATTAAAGACTTTTAGTGGTGCAGATGTGCCAACTGCTATAGCTAATGGTAGTTGGACTAGCTCTCAAGCTAATATGTTTATCAATCTTGTAGCTGATACAGGAGAAACATTTGACCGAGTTGTGATGCGCTCAAATGGCGTTGCCTTTGAAACAGATAACCACGCCTATAGACTAGCCAGCGTTCCTGAACCTAATGCAATATTAGGTGTGTTAGCAATAGGTGCTTGTGGTATGATGTCGGTCTTCAAACGCTCACAAAAGAAAGTGGCACTGAAAGGATAAATTTATCCAGATTCCTGTTGAAAAACCTTAAGGATGTGTCTCTATCTATATATGGCATAGAGACACATTTTTATTTGTTATGCAGTTTTCCTCATCCGTTCCCTCGATCCAGAAGTGAAAAATGTATTTCTACTTAGGACTCAAAGCAATAATTTCATGGGATAAGCCAAAAAAAAACAATAAATTGTAGCGCTTGCTGGCATTAATACTGTAGTCAAGCCAACCGAGCGCTTATGTCCAATAATCAAAATATTATAAAATATTACTATTATGCCCTGCTATTCACCTTTTCCAGAAAACCTGCTGGAAAAGCGTAATCCCAGAATGATAAGCTAAACAGTGGCATAAATAGGATGAAGTAATAAATGGGTGTTTATTCAACGACTCCTCATCTCTTACGGGCTGCTCGTGGTGAAGTAGTAGATCGTCCCCCTGTATGGATGATGCGACAAGCGGGACGATATATGAAAGCATATCGAGACTTAAGAGAAAAGTATCCTTCGTTTCGCGATCGCTCCGAAATTCCAGATGTAGCAATTGAAGTTTCCTTGCAACCCTGGAGAGCTTTCCAACCAGACGGAGTAATTTTATTTTCTGATATTGTCACCCCATTACCTGGTTTGGGGATTGACATGGATATTGCCGAAGGTAAAGGGCCAATCATTCACTCGCCCCTCCGCACTCAAGAACAAATTGAACGTCTGCATCCTTTAGAACCAGAAGCAGCTCTACCATTTATCAAGACAATTTTGCAAGCGTTGCGTTCGGAAGTAGGCGATAAATCAACGGTGTTGGGTTTTGTGGGTGCGCCGTGGACATTAGCAGCTTATGCAGTTGAAGGAAAAGGTTCTAAAACCTACTCCATCATCAAAAACATGGCATTCTCAGATCCGGCGATACTGCATCAATTATTAGCTAAATTAGCAGATGCGATCGCCATCTATGCCCGCTACCAAATTGACTCTGGCGCTCAAGTTGTGCAAATGTTCGATTCTTGGGCGGGTCAATTGAGTCCTCAAGATTATGACACCTTTGCTCTGCCCTATCAGCAGCGAGTTTTCCAGCAAGTTAAACAAACCCATCCCGATACACCTTTGATTTTGCTAGTTAGTGGTAGTGCAGGTGTGTTGGAAAGAATGGGACAATCTGGCGCTGATATTGTCAGTGTAGACTGGGCAGTGGATATGGCAGACGCAAGAGCCAGATTGGGTAAACAAATGAAAGTTCAAGGAAATCTTGACCCAGGTGTACTATTCGGCTCTAAACAGTTTATCCGCGATCGCATTCTCGATACCGTTCGCAAAGCTGGTAATTGGGGTCACATTCTCAATCTCGGTCATGGTGTCTTACCAGAAACTCCAGAAGAAAATGTCGCTTTCTTTTTTGAAACTGCAAAGGAATTGAATCTTGCAGGAGTTAAGAGTTAGGAGTTATGAGTTATGAGTTATGAGTTATGAGTTATGAGTTATGAGTTGCAAGTTATGAGTTGCGAGGTACAAAGTTATTTTTTATTCTTAACTCCTCACTTCTTACTCCTAACTTTATAAATAACTCCTGATAGGGAACTTTTAACTTAATTCTTAACTCTTAACTCCTAACTTCTAACTTATTAAAATCTTATTATGAGCCAGAAACGGATTTTAGTGACTGGTGCAAGTGGTTGTGTAGGTCATTATTTAACAGAAGCCTTAATTAAAGAAACAAATCACGAACTGTATCTATTAGTTAGGAACCCAAGCAAACTGCAAGTTGATACCAAGGCACGTTCAGGTATCAACGTTTTACAAGGTGATATGCAAAATATTCGCCAGTTTGCCGATTTGCTATCCACAATTGATACAGCCGTACTCACAGCCACAGCTTGGGGTGGCGAGCAAACATTTGATATTAATGTCGTCAAGACTATAGAGTTACTCGAACTGCTAGATCCAGAACGTTGTCAACAGGTAATTTATTTTTCGACAGCTAGCGTTTTGGATCGCTACAATCAACCATTAAAAGAAGCCGGGGAAATTGGGACAGATTATATCCGTTCTAAATATGAGTGCTTAGAGAAAAAAGAAAAATTAGCGATCGCACCCAAAATTACCACAGTTTTTCCCACTGTAGTATTCGGCGGTGATGCGAATAAACCTGATTCTGCTGTCACATCTGGTATTGCAGAAGTGACAAAATATATCAATTTGATTCGCTTTTTAGAAGCAGATGGCAGTTTTCACTTTATCCACGGACGAGACATTGCCACTGTTGTGCGATATCTGATCGATCGTCCTGCTAAAGATAATCAACCACGTAGGCTTGTTTTAGGTCAAGCACCATTAACTGCTAATCAAGCAGTGGAAGAAGTTTGTGCTTATCTGGGCAAAAAGATTTACTTTCGTATTCCCATATCTATAGCATTGGCTAATTTGATTATTGTTCTATTCCGCATTCGCATGGCCGCTTGGGATCGGTTTTGTATGAACTATCGACATTTTACATACGAAAAATTCATCAATCCCGATAGTTTCGGCTTACCAAATTATTGTGCAACCATGAGTGATGTTTTGAAAATTAGCGGTGTTAAACGTGTATGAAATATCTATTATTTGCTAATGATAGCGGTCATTTCTTGCGAAGATAAGCCGACACAAGCTGCCAATTCTTCCAATGTCAATCGTTCGCGTGTGTTTGCTTCTAACAAAGACGTTGCAGCTGCAACGTAATCAGGATTAGCAAGATGATTGACATTCTTAGGAAAACTTGTTTGGGAATAAAGATTGGCAATGTCAGAACTTCCAGTAATTTTTTGTATTTGATAAGTGGCAATTAAAGCTGCTTGACGGGCTTGGAGATAGGCAACATAATATTGCACGATAGCTAATCTTTTTTGCTGTCTAGCTTCCTTCCAACGAGCTTGCAAAACAGGAAGCTGCCCAAAAGTACTAATGAATTTAATCGGGTCAACTGTAACGGTTAAGGAAAAACTGTTTGAGCGCTCAGATGGGGAATCCGGTGATGTTGAGATCGTACTTAGAGCCGGAGATAATTCGATAGCTAAGACATCTCTAAAAGCATTCAATCCCATTGCAGCTTTTGTTTCCAGCACTTGGGCTGAGTTGCGTTCAGCAATAGCTACTAATCGATCGATGATTTTGAGATCCTGCTGTGTAATCTCAGTTTGAAGGAGATTACGTTGATTACTAGAACTAGATTTATCTTCGGATGCAACCACAGGAAATGTAGTACTGACAAATGTAACGGCAAGGAGAATCCTGAAACTTTGTGCAAAAGCTTTTGAGAGCCATTGTGCGATCATCTGATTGATTTATTCGGAAGCCTACACTTGTTTTCTAATTTGCTTCTCTTTTCACGATACAGCTAAATGACAATAATTCTTATATATGTGGGAGTCTTTTTAAAGAAATCCTAGTAAACTGTGGCGAAAGTTTACCTACCTTTAACCAGTTGCTCAGAGCAACTTGTCTGGTTAATTGAGATGGTGGTTGGATTTACGCTGTGCTGTACTAGTCGTCCATTTAAGTTAAAAATATGAATGGTAAAATAAAACAACTTTAATAAAAAGTCAATAACTCTTTATTTTCGTTAGAGTGGGATAACAATCAAAGTGTGAGGATTGATACTACATGCGAATCCTGTTAGTGTATCCAATATTTCCCAAAACCTTTTGGTCTTATGAAAAAATCCTAGAGTTAGTCGATCGCAAGGTTTTATTACCACCTCTGGGTTTAGTAACAGTAGCCGCGATTTTGCCCCAAGAATGGGAATTCAAGTTGGTCGATCGCAATATCCGTGCAGCAACAGAAGCAGAATGGGCATGGGCAGATATAGTAATCCTCTCTGCGATGATTGTCCAGAAGCAAGATTTACTTGAACAAATCCAGGAAGCAAAAAAACGTGGCAAGTTAGTCGCAGTTGGCGGCCCCTACCCCACCTCTGTACCTCACGAAGTTGAAAATGTTGGCGCAGATTTTCTGATTCTGGATGAAGGGGAAATCACGCTGCCCATGTTTATTGAGGCAATAAAAAGGGGAGACACATCTGGCACTTTCCGCGCCACAGAAAAGCCTGATGTCACCAGCACACCAATACCCCGCTTTGACTTATTAGAATTGAATGCTTACGACATGATGTCGGTGCAATTTTCGCGCGGGTGTCCCTTCCAGTGCGAATTTTGCGACATTATTGTTCTCTACGGGCGCAAACCACGCACCAAAACCCCAGCCCAACTTTTAGCAGAATTAGATTATCTCTATGAACTGGGTTGGCGGCGGGGTGTGTTCATGGTGGATGACAACTTTATTGGCAACAAGCGAAATGTAAAGTTGTTGCTGAAAGAGTTAAAAGTCTGGATGGCAGAACACAAATATCCCTTCCGATTTGATACGGAAGCTTCAGTTGACTTAGCACAAGATCCAGAAATGTTGGAGTTGATGGTTGAGTGCGGTTTCTCGGCGGTGTTTTTGGGAATCGAAACACCGGATGAGGATAGTTTGCAAATGACTAAGAAGTTTCAAAATACTCGTAGTTCTCTAACTGAGGCAGTGCAAACTATTACTAAAGCGGGATTGCGCCCAATGGCTGGGTTTATTATCGGGTTTGATGGCGAAAAAGCAGGCGCAGGCGATCGCATTGTCCGCTTTGCTGAACAAGCAGCAATTCCCTCAACTACCTTTGCCATGTTGCAAGCGTTACCTAACACTGCGCTTTGGCATCGCCTGAAAAAAGAAGGAAGATTACGGGAAAATCAAGATGGAAACATCAACCAAACAACATTGATGAACTTCCTGCCCACTCGTCCCCTGGAAGAACTAGCCAGAGAATATATTGAGGCATTCTGTACTTTATACGACCCAGTACAATATTTGGATCGTACCTATCGCTGCTTCTTGATGATGGGCTTGCCGAGTTGGAAAGCGCCAGCGAAAATGCCAGAGTGGGTAGTTATAAAAGCGTTGCTGATTGTGATTTGGCGACAAGGAATCAAACGGGAAACCCGTTGGAAATTCTGGCATCATTTATTTAGCATTCTCAAACGTAACCCTGGAGTTATTGAACATTACATCGCCGTTTGTGCCCATAACGAACATTTTCTAGAGTATCGCCAAATTGTCCGCGATCAAATTGAAAGTCAGTTAGCTGAGTATTTGGCACAAGGTGCAGAAACGCCTTATGTGCTAGTTAAGGAAAAAGCTGAGGAAAAAGCTGAAGCAGTAGTTAGTTAAATGTAGTAACGGTTAATAGGTAAAAGTGAAAAAATTACTTATTAGCCGTTATTAAAACCAGTATGCTATTCAAAGTATGATAGTCATAAATTGACACTTACTGAATGGCAAAAACACCAATCGCACTCTATCGGCAAGGTAATGCTAATTCTCCTAGAATGGAGAATGTTAGACCTAATAAAGATATTGCCACCTATAATAAAGATGGTCAAGTCTGGGTCATGACTACTTTACCAGACGGGACATCGCCCGGAGGAGTATCAACATTTACCACTCAAGGATATGGCAAAAACTGGTGGAAATTAGAATCCAATACTGAAATTCCAGAGCAAATAGAATTGGTAAATGACCACGATAACCACTGGTTATGGAAACCTTCTAGAGCGATGTTGATAGATGAATACAAAGCAGCCTTGAAATTGGTAGATGAATTATTTTATAAAATAAGTTAATGCTAACAAAATTATAAATTTTTTATTTTGAATTTAGTTGAATTTTTTGTGACATAAAGCTATTTTATGTAGGTAAATTACAATGAATCTGTCGTTTAAGGACATAAAGTTTATCATTGAAGCCATCGATGGTCTGATTGAGAAATATCAAGAACGACTCAATCAAATCGAAGATATCGATGAGGACGAAGCTTCCGATCTTGGTAATGATACTATGTTTTTAGAGTCACTTCGTAGAAAACTAGTGAATAGTTTGAATAACAGTACTAATACCAATATCTTGGTAGGTAATGAAGTTGTCCAACCATCATCTCATGCTATAAGACAAGCTTCAAGAGGAGCAGAGGCAGTAGACCCAGGTAATGAAGTTGTCCAACCATCATCTCATCCTATGCCAGAAAAGCCGCGATCATAGCAAAGATAAACATCAATAATTCTTAATTCAGTCAAGTGGTGCATTAGCCTTTGGCGTAACACACCCTATAAAAACTATTTTGCTTTTGCAATCCCAGTTATTTCAAAAATTAGCTCTGCTGCTTTACTGATTAACGAAGTGTTAATTTAAAGTTGATACTTGTCTTGTTTTAAAACCTCTGTTACAACTTTCGCTAAATCTGCATTACCTTTCCTCGCACCCAAACCATTAATTGCACATTCAATTTGCCTCGCGCCGCAACTTAAAGCAATGAGTGAATTATCTATCGACATGCCCAAATCATCATGACAGTGTACTGAAACTACAACTTCGTTAATATTGGGCACTCGATTAAAAATCATTTGCAGAAGTTGCAAAAACTCTTCTGGCGATGCCAAACCTAAGCTATCAGGAATACTAACAGTAGTAGCACCACTATTGATTGCAGTTTCAATAGATTTACACAAAAAATCTGGCTCACTTCTGGGGGCATCAAAAGCGCTCCATTCTACATCATCACAGTAATTGCGTGCGAGAGAAACACTCTCTTTGATTGTTGCTAATACTTCTTCTTTGGTTAATTTAGACTGGTTTTTAATATTTACTGGAGTATAAGTGTGAATTCTGCCTCTGATTGCTGGTTTAATTGCTTCAGCAAGAGTGATTATTTCATTTGAATTTGAACTAGCTAGCCCACAAATAATAGAATTTTTAATTATTTTAGAAATATTAAAGACTTCATCAAAATCTTTTTGAGAACTTCCTGGATAACCAACATCAATAATATCTACTCCCATTTCTTCGAGTAATTGGGAGATAATAATTTTTTGTTGCAAATTCATCTTTACACCAGGCGTCAATTCTCCATCACGCATGGTGGTATCAAAAATAATTACTTTGTGATTATTTTCTGACATATTGGCTAGAGATAGCGATCGCTTACATCAAATGCAATATTAAGGAATATCCTCACTTCAGAAAACTGTCTCTAAATCTCGATAACCACTGACAATACGTACAACTTCTACACCGCCATCAATGGGACGATAAAATATTAAATAATCTTCTACTGGAAAACTCCGTAAACCACTGGCAAAATTATCGCAACTTTGCCCCATATTAGGAAAATCAGCCAACAGTTTACACTGCTGTTTAATTTTTTCGTTGAGTTTTTGAGCTGCATCAGGATTGTAGCGGGCAATATAGCTGCTAATTTCTTTCAAATCTAATCTAGCTGAAGGCGCTAAAATACACCTACTCATTATTTAGCAGCCTCAGCTTGTTGCATTTGCGCTTGGGCGCGTCGAATGTCTTCCTCTATTTCTACAAATACCTCTTCACCATCAATTCCTTCACCACGTTCGAGTTCTTCGATACCAACTTGGATTTTAGCTTTCAATTCTGCTAAACGTTGTTCTTGAAGGCGATCGCGTTCATCTAGCAATCTCAATGCTTCACCCATCACCTCACTCACTGAGTGGTATCGACCACTATTAACCTTATCCTTAACCAACTGCTCCAGTTCTGGGGTCAAAGATACATTCACAACTATTACCTCATTCCATTTACTCTATATAGTAACCGAAAGCAATTGGAGCAAGGCTAAAATAATTCGTAATTAATAATACTAGGCGATTATTACTAATGACAAATGACAAATGACAAATGAGTTAATTTGCTGCTGTTTGGGCTTCTTGATAAATTATTTCTTGAAACTGGATTATATCTTTTTGTGGATCGGCGTGGCTAACTTTCACCACTATCTGTTCGCCCAACTTCACAGAACGTTTGAAAGCCATTGGCAACTGCAAGCCCAAATCTTCTAATAAAATTAGGGCTAAGTTGCTGTCTTCTCGCAACCACATCAACACTGTCACATCCCAAGTTTCCTCTGGATGACGGCGTAAATACTCTAAAGCATAATATCTATTAGTTTGTCGTTCCACCATCGTCACCTCTTGGGTGATGCTGGTGACAGTCATCATTACTTCTTTAAGTTGATCTGCGGAAAATGGCAGAACTTCACCCCGCAAATGGGCTTTAATTTGAAAGTGGGTGAGTAAGTCACTGTAGCGGCGGATGGGAGAAGTTGCTTGAGTGTAAGTATCCAAGCCCAAACCGGCATGACGCAAAGGTGTAATGCTCATTTCACTCTTGGGCATACAACGGCGCATGGCGCAAGCGCGAACGAATCCAGCTGGAAGTAGCAGCAATTCCTCATCTGGAGGTAGTTCTGGTTGTGGTTGACCGCGAAAAGGCAAAGGTATGTTATGAGTTTTACCATAACGGGCCGCAACTTCACCGGCAACAATCATCATTTCTGCTACCAATTGCCGCGATGGGGAATCGTCCAAAATATCAATGTGGATTTCCTCGCCTTTGACTTTGATCGTTGCTTCGGGCATAGTGATGCTAATTGCTCCTTGAGCGTAACGCCAAGCTTTGCGTTTTTGTGCCCAAGTTGCGATCGCAGCAATTTCCGGTTCTGCTTGTACCCGTAATTGCAGCATTTCATCTACATCTTCGTAGGTGAGGCGATAAGTCGGCTTAATTAAGCTGGTATGAATGCTGTAATCTTCTACTCCCCCAGTTGTACCTAAAATAATCCCGAAACTCAGGGCGCAACAAACCTTTCCCTGGATCAGACTCATTGGCCCAGTTGCCAATACCTCTGGAAACATGGGAATCATTCCCGTAGGTAAATAGACTGTACTACCGCGCTTTCTGGCTTCCAAATCTAATTCATCTTCCGGTACTAACCATCTAGTAGGATCGGCAATATGCACCCACAGGCGTTCTTGTCCATCGGGGAGTACTTCCCAACTTAGACCATCGTCGATCTCTGTGGTAGTTTCATCATCAATGGTGTAAACCTTCAGGTGAGTCAGATCAAGGCGGTTTGTATCTGAGTCTATCGGCGGGAAATCCAAACGCTGTTGCGCCACTTCTAATACCTTATGAGGAAATTGGATCGGAATTGAAGAACGCCGCAGGAACAAGTTTTCATTAGGACTCCAGCAACCCAAATCAACTAATAGTTGAAAGGCTCCTTGGGGTGTCGTGGGCCGTCCCAGCATGGTCATAGTTTCTAATACTGGAGCGCTGGGCGGATAAGCGCGAGCCAACGAGTCATAATTAACCCCCGTCCGCACGGTGTCAGCTATTAGCGCTGCGTATTTTTCTAGTCCTTCTAAACGCTGGCGATCGTGGCGCTGCCATTCTACTGCTTCACCTTTGAGCGCCTGCTCTACACGAGTTAAAAATTCCTGCTGTCCTTTAGCTTTTAGTGCCTCTACTTCTAGTTGGTGCTTGCGTTCTGCCACTTGAGCAGCAGTTCTCGGCTCGTAAGCGTCTCCTTTTTGCTTGAAATAAAGTTTGTCGTCTGATAACAAGCAATAGGCGGCGTAACAAGCAGGCGCGGCTGATTCTGAAAATAGCAGATTCGCCATTTGGTCTGGGGTAACTGTTTCCCCATCTTCAACCAGTAATTCCCAAGCCACTTCTAAACTAGATGGGTCTAAATAAGGCTCGATCTGCTCCAAAAAGCTGGCAATTTCAGAAACCTTATAAGTCTCTTTGGTAACTGTATAGGTTATTTGTCTAGGCGCGAGGCTGTGGGATTGACCGCGTTCGTCTACCACAAACCAGCGGGTTTTACCGTCTGGACGTTCTACGATGCCCAGACGGCGATCGCCTTGAACCCTAAATTCAACTAGCGTCCCCTTCTCCACAACTCTCGCACTCTAATTTGGTGAACAGTTTAAATAGTTAGGAGTGAGTAGTTAAGAGTGAGCAGTGAGGAGTGAGGAGTGAAAAGTTAATTGATAACTCATAACTCATAACTCATAACTCATAACTCATAACTTCTGACTCATCACTCTTTTTAGCCTTCTGCATTGATAAATGGCAACAAAGCCACAATCCGCGAACGTTTAATTGCTAATGTCAACTCTCGCTGTTGCTGAGACGTAAGCCCAGTAATCCGACGTGGCAGTATCTTTCCCCGCTCGGTGACAAACTTACGCAATAAATCAACATCTTTATAATCAATTGGTTCTCCTGGCTTGATCGGAGAAAGGCGACGACGGAAATAACTCATCTCTACTTAATTTCCTTGTGAACGGTATGTTTGTTGCAGTGGGTGCAGAACTTTTTCAGTTCTAGCCTGTTGGTGGTGTTGCGGCGATTCTTGGTACTGGTATAACGGTTAACACCAGCAGAACGCTTATCTGAATTTGTCCGGCACTCAGTACACTCTAGTGTGATAATAATGCGGGCACCTTTACTCTTAGCCATAATCTTACAAACAGTGAAGCCTGAAGAGAATTAACACAAATGACTATCTTCTCACATTCCGCCGTATATTTTCAACTAATCTTTTAATTTTTATATCGAGCGAGTAGCCACGACGCGACGAAACAATGAAAGTTCCACAATAGCGATCGTGTAAAGCCTGCCGCATCTGGGTATCAGAGAAAGCAGTTCCACAATCAATTGCTAGGGGAATTACTAGCAGTATAGCAGTGGGATTGGCTCTAATATTGCTCAGGGCAATTGACACTAATAAAGCACCCAAGCCGATAATCGCCTCTCGCTTCACTAGTGAGAGCAAATCGGGAATTCTGCCCACTACTTCCCCATCTTCGACTTCCAATACCTTTAAATCGAATGCCCAACGCCCTAAACTTTGCCCTTGATTGTTGTATACCACCACTACCCGCAAAACCAGCCAAAGTATTATAAAAACTAAGATTTCAAGAAATTGAATCCCGATATCGCCGCCTCCCAGTAGGGAACTGACTAACCAGACACCAAGGAAATCAAGTCCCAACGCCATACCTCGCCGCCCAATCTCAGCTTTGGGATAGTGTTTTTGGGGAAGTCGTTCGATAGTCATACAAAATAAGTATTTTATTTAGGGGTTGGGAAATAGCGATCGCTCCTGTTTTTAATATTAAGATGATGACCTGGCTAGTTGCTGCGCTGTCAAAGAACAAAAACCAGCTAACAAAAATTTGTACAACTACCAACTGCACGACTCAAAAATAGGATTAAGTACTAAGTTCATTTTAATACTCTACTGTACTTAGTTAGTATATCATAGAGTAGCCGCTATAGGTCATGGATGCAACATACAGTAGGGTTGTACATCTATATTGTATTGTTGTAGAAACTTCATTTTAATTAATTTGGAAGTTATATCTATGACACATCTGTTTACTAAAACAGCTATTAGTCTGGTGACGACTACTACTTTAGCGTTAGCGATCGCCATAACCACCAACAACCTGGCTCATGCTGCTGAGTTTAACTTTAACTGGAAAGGAGACACAGGTTATTCAGCGAAAGGTTCATTTAACTACGATACAACAACTGCTCCCAGCGTCATTTCTGAAGCTGGTTTGGGAACTACGAAGAACTTGCAATCTCTCTCAATTTCCTTCTTTGATCCCTTGAGTAATCTGATAAATAGTTTTACTCCAGTGCTTAGTGGGATATCTAACTACGGCTTTTTAAGATTCAACTTTGATAGCATTACCGAGCAAATCTTTGGCCCTTTTGATGTTGGCAAAGATGATGAGTTTCCTGGCGACACATGGCTTAATAATAATCTCGCGCTTATAGATGAAGGTTTTAGTGATGAGGTTCTAACAAAAGAATTTGGTTTTAATAATAGAGATGCAGCAGGCACAAAGCAAATCCTAGATTTAAGCAACAATTCGGTTCAGGTATCCAAAGTCCCCGAAGGAAGCATAATTATCGGTTTACTAGCAGTGTGTAGTTTAGGATTTACCCTCAAGCAGAAATCAATCCAAAATCCAAAATCTAAAATTGGTCAGTGTTAGTTTACAGGGATAAAGAAAAAAGTCGGAGGCGATCGCTATGTTATCAGTCAGCGATGCACAAGCAATTATTTTAAATTTGGTGCAGCCGTTGGATCGTCAACGGGATACAGAAGTTGTAGATTTATTGACAGCAGATAGTCGCATTTTGGCAACTCCTGTCACCAGTCCGCTAGATTTTCCCCATTGGGATAATTCGGCAATGGATGGCTACGCAGTTCGCTACGAAGATGTACAGGACTCTAACGCCGAACAACCAGCTATTTTAGAAATTGTTGAAGAGATTCCGGCTGGGTATCAGCCCAAGTCTACGATTCAACCAGGGCAAGCCGCACGGATTTTTACAGGTGCGGTAATCCCAGCAGGTGCGGATACTGTAGTCATGCAAGAGAAAACACGCCGCGAGGAAAACCGCGTATTTATACTGGATGCACCAAAACCGCAAGAATTTGTTAGACACAAAGCATCTTTTTATCAAGCTGGAACAGAACTACTACCAGCAGGAATTAAGTTAAATGCCTCAGAAATTGCCGTATTGGCAGCAGCACAGTGTCCGCAATTAACTATTTACCGCCGTCCGCGTGTGGCAATTTTTTCCACTGGTGATGAGCTGGTGACAGCTGATAAACCGTTGCAATCGGGGCAAATTGTGGATTCTAATCAATATGCACTGGCAGCGTTGGTGAGACAAAGTGGCGCAGAACCGTTAATTTTAGGCATTGTGAAAGACGATCCAGTTGCTTTGGAGAAAGTTATTACTCACACTGTGGCGATCGCTGATATAGTTCTTTCTTCTGGTGGCGTCTCAGTGGGAGATTATGACTATGTTGACAAAATTCTAGAGTCACTAAAAGCAAAAATCCACATTCGGGCTGTGCAAATTAGTCCAGGAAAACCCCTGACTGTCGCCACTTTCCCCAGTACAGACGCGATTAATCGCGTCTCTCCACACTCAGCACTATACTTTGGTTTACCAGGAAACCCTGCTGCTGTGTTGGTGACATTTTGGCGATTTGTGCTACCAGCAATCAAGAAACTTTCGGGAATAACTGAAAGTTGGGAACCAGTATTTTTGAAAGTGCGATCGCATGATGAATTGCGATCAAACGGCAAACGTGAAACTTACCTTTGGGGTAAATTACATTTAATTGATGGAATTTATGAATTTCACAAAGCTGGTGGTAGTCACAGTTCCGGCAATTTAATTAATTTAGCTCAAACCAATGCCTTAGCTGTTCTCCCAGTGGGTAAAACATTAATTTCGCCACAAGAAGAAGTGCAAGTTTTGCAGCTTAGTAATTCGTAATTCGTAATTCGTAATTCGTAATTAAAAACAGTTGCATAAAGGGATTTAAACACTATGTGAAAGAAAACCACGTATAGACAAGCGCGTAGCATCTTTGTAGGAAAGGGAGAATTCAACTTCAATTGCTTGGCTTTAAGACAAGTAGGGAGAGCAGGAGATGAAAAAAAGGTTTAACCCAAGCATCTTGAATTAAACCCAATAATTACGAATTACGAATTACGAATTACGAATTAGTTAAAATATCTGCTCAAAAGCCTCAATCAAGCTGTTAACTTCCTCAAGGGTGTTGTAATGCACCATACTTACCCGGACTATTCCACCTTGAGACGCTAAACCCAGGTATTCAATCAGCCGTTTAGCATAAAAGTCTCCGTAGCGAATCCCAATATAATGTTGGTCAATTTTTGCCGGAATAGTTGAGCTATTTATTCCATCGACGACAAAAGATATAGTTGGTACACGGAATTTACGGTCAGCCTTTGATTGACCAATCACTCGCACATTCGGTTTACTGTTGAGATAATTTAGGAGGCGATCGCTAATATGTTCTTCATGTATGCTAATTAAATCAAATGCTTGCACCATTTGATTTCTCAAATCAGGTGCAGTTTCATTCCCATAGTGCAGTTGTGCTAATTCACTTAAATAATCACATAGACCTAACATTCCATAACTTAATTCAAAATTGACATTCCCTAATTGAAATTTATAAGGTATATCTGTCTGGTCAATAAAATAATGGTTCAGACCAGGCAATCTTAATAAATGTTCTTCTTTGCCATAAAGTAAGGCATGGTGCGGCCCATAAACTTTATAAAAACTCAAAGTATAGAAATCAACATCTAAATCTCGGACATCAACTAATCTGTGAGGTGCATAAGCTACACCATCTACACAAATCATAGCGTTGCGATCGTGTACAAATGCAGCAATTTCTTTGATCGGGTTGATGGTTCCCAGAACATTAGAAGCATGAGTCAAGGCTACCAGTTTTGTGCGCTGACTCATCAATGGTTCTAAATCTGCTAAATGAAGTTCTAAAGTATCTGGGCGAACTTTCCACACTTTAACCTTTATTCCTTGTTTTTCAAGAGCGACCCAAGCACCAATATTAGCTTCATGGTCACAATTAGTAACAATAACTTCATCACCAGATGTGAAGGTTTTACCCAGACAAATTGAAAGAACTTTCAACATCATTGTAGTCGATGGCCCCATGACTACTTCTTTATAAGAATTGGCATTAATGAAAGTAGCCATTTCCCTAGTTGCTAAAGCCAATCGTTCTCCAGCCAGTTGAGAGATTCCATAAGAAGCTCCCAACTGGACATCAGAACTTAAGAGAAATTCGCTAATTCTATCTACTACTTTTTTCAAGGTTTGTGACCCACCAGCATTATCAAAAAAAGTCCACTCCCCAGCTAGAGCCGGAAAATATTGACGAACTTTATCAAGATTCAGGAGCATAATATAAGTTTTCTAGAGAATGTTCTTTACCCTAGCCTACCTTCTGACAAGTCGCCCAGAGAACATCTACATTAGACTTCTTGCATAAATCAAAAATAAAGAACCCCACCCCGCATTTGAGTAAAGCAAACGCTCCCCTATGCTTTGGGGAAAAGTTGGGGGTGAGGTGTTAGAGACTTTTGCAAGAGACTCCACTTGGTTTCATAACGGGAAGGTTAAGAGCGAACAAGTCAGTCGGGACGACCAACGTAGTGACAACCCTTATAAATGGGAAAGTGGTTGGGTGTTTGTGTATCTCATGTTAGCGTAGCCTCTGCCTCCAACACACTGTTCGCGATCGCACGAGAAATTGAAATCTCCTGTATTTAACTTCCAGCAACTATTAATGTCTTGATTCTTCACAATTCTCGCCAATTTTATTTGATAAGTTTAAGGGAGAGTCAAAGCAACTATTGTTTTGAGTCTTAATTCCTTGATTGAAAATAAAGGAACGACTTATGAATACTACGGTAAAATATGACATCCAAGTTATCAAAGAAGAAGCACTTAAACTTGTTAAAAAGAGACTTGTTAACCGTCAACAGCCAATTTATACCCTCTGTAAATATATTCCTCATCGTGACTGGATTAATTTTGAACTTGAGTTAGAAAAAAATGAATTTTTACTCAGAGATAGAATTATCGATTTACTGAATCATGAATCTTGGGAAGATGATTGAGGCTACATAAGGCTAAACCCTATTAGCTGCATCCCATAAAATCAAAATTACAAATTTATTTTTCAACATGAAAAACTCCCAAATTAATCGGGGGCTATAAGCAAGAGATTATTAAAGTAAGCAATAAATCTTGATGGATAGCTTTGCTTTGAAAAGATAAGAGAACCATTGCTAGCGTCATAATTCTCTGTTAAATAAGTTGGCACAATAAAAACAAACTGTGTGAAGAAAAGTAAACAAGATTCAAACCCTTTTTCTACCTTCTTTATCTCAACAATAATTATTTACACCGAGCTACGGTGTACACGCAAGTTTTTGAGAGTTGTCCTACAAACTTATACCAATTTGAAAAATAATTGCGACAGATAGAAAACTGAAACACTTATCTAATGGATGTTTCACAATCTAAAATCTAAAATCGTTCGACTGAGCGTAGCCGAAGTCTAAAATCCAAAATGGTATTACCATTGTCCTCTCGTTTGCCTACTCTGCATAGGAATGGTTAATTAGGGGTTGCTACCTCCAGTCAGACATAGCTTAACCTCAGAAGCAACCTCACCTCTTTGGCTGTGGGTTTGAGAAATTTTTCTGTTTTCTTTCTCTAAATGTGTCAATTAATACCTAAAAAATAGGCTATAGTCTCACATTCTTGAGCAATTAATTACTGAAATCAAGAAAAGCAATTAGACTAATCGGTTTCAGTAAATTGGATTAGGTAGATAACTCTTCTAGCCCAATCCATTCGGTAATCGATTGCCATTGGCTTGCGTAAACAATAGTACTTCTACGTTTTTCTTTCTGAGGCTTTCTAGGTAGTTTTCCCATGACAACATCAGCGAACGAACTGGATTCGTTCCGATTATGCCTATTATAAATAGGCATTTCCTGCCAGCAGTGACGACAAAACCAGTAAGTCTCTGCACCGCGTACATGTTCTAAAAGTAAACTTGAGCAGCAAGGACAGTAATTCATATTTTTCTCAAATCCTGTTCATAAAAGTGTTATTGCGATTCAGGGCAGCTATTTGAGAAGCCCGTAGATATTAAAAAGAAACTGTCTATATTTTGACTATAGTCTTTAAATATGAGGAAGTTGTGAGGATAGTCAAAATACTTAATGTTTTAGAAAAACTTATACACAATTGTTAAGTAATACTTTCCGGCTAATTTAGCGGTTTTTTCACAAGTTCCTTTATCTTCGTATAAATTCTTATAACTATAAATGTGGGGCTTCAGAGCGGCGTTACTGCTAGCGTGCCACCTACTTATGAATAGAATAAAGAATAAACCAGTCAAATTCTTTTCCCTTCTGATTTATTGGCAGTTGATGCTGAGTTCACAAAGTTTCAGTAGGGAAGATTACAAGTTGGGTATTGCTCGCTCAATGCAGTGGCTCTTGAAGTTGCGAAACTTTCCCACATGACTGTCTCCTCTATGTTAAAGTGTTCCAAAAAATAAACGATCCAAAACCTGTCATTGTGAGCGTAACGTAAGTAAGTCGCTGTGAATATTTATCATCAGGTTCAGGCAGGAGGCAGGAGGCAGAAGGCAGAAGGAAAGAGGGTTTTAGTCCACTTTACTTTTATTAACATAGTTTGATTTTTCCCGCCTGTTCTATTTAGTGAAGCGAAGCAATCTCAAGTACTTTGCGATTGCTTCATTCTGCTTTGCTCCCGCAATGACAATTGGGCATTTTTTTAATTGGAGTACTTTTAGGGAAACCGTCTCCGGCAATGGCTCATTTTTTGTATTGTCTATTGAAAGTCTTGATAAAGTTTATTAAAAAAGCCGAAATTATGAACCTCTGTCAATGTTTGAGACCAAGGGTTTAATATTTGCACTCATCAATTAATTTCAAATATTTCACAGTAATAAGACTATCAAAACTATCAATTAAGGTAATATCTTGAGATAGTAAATCATCTATCTATAAATTTGACAATAGAATGAGTTTGACGACTCTAAAATTTTATTTACTTTCTAATTTAGTTACTAACTTGTATTGTATTGTATGTATCAGGCATTCTAATAGTTAAAGCCTGTATTTATCAATACAATTAATTTATAGTTGCTTTATAGTTAATTTATGATTACATTTAACCGCCTGCTAGTTGCTTGATAATTATTACGCCACAATAATTTCTGATGTTCAACAGCTGACTTCTTTTGCTTGTTGTTGACTTCTGCTAATTTGTCCTGAATATCAAAAAGCTTATTAGGATTGATAAATTAACTATGCAATTTAACGATCGACTGATTAACTTACCTAGTTTAAATCATGTTATAAATTATTCCCCATTAAAGATTAACCCTGATAGTTTTGTAATCGAAGCTATTTTATTGATGAGTCAACAAGGATGTATTAATTATGCATCTAGCAACTTAAATTCTTCGCTGAACTTAACTCTTCGGAATCAACCAAAATCTGGTTGTGTCTTGGTTATGGATGGAGGAAAATTATTAGGCATTTTTACTGAAAAAGATGTAGTTAGACTTATAGCTTCGAGAATAGATTTATCTGGGGTGACAATGGCTGAAGTGATGACGCAGCCAGTAATTACCCTTAGACAATCAGATTCTCAGGATATTTTCATCGCTTTATCTTTATTGCGTGAGCATCAGACTGGCTATTTGCCCGTTTTAGACGATCGCGGACAATTGGTAGGAGTGATTAACGAGACTAGCTTGCTACAAGCCTTTGACTTGGTAAAAATGGTTGGGGTCGTTGAAGGCTTGCAGCAATATTTACAAAAACCCAGAGATGAATTTAGCCAGGTTAATCAGTACACAGAGATACAGCAAGTGTGCTGCCAGACTCAAAATAACTTAAAGCTATGGGTTGAGGCACAATCGGCTGAAATTATGCAAGTTAATCAGGAGCTTCAGCAAGCCCTCGAAGAACTCCAGGTTATGGAAGAAGAACTGCGCGAACAAAATGAAGAGTTGGCCGTTGCCCGCGAGCTAGTAGAATTGGAGCGTCAACGTTACCAGAATTTGTTTGAGTTCGCTCCAGATGCTTATTTGGTAACTGATACAGCAGGTATTATCCAAGAGGCTAACCGAGCAGCAGCAATCTTGCTGGCTGTACGCCAAAAATATTTGGTAAACAAACCATTAATTTTATTTATTCCTTACCAAGACCGCCAAACTTTTAACACTCGACTAATTAATAAACAGCAGGAACAGAAGTGGGAAGCTTACTTAAAACCACGGGGAGGTAGAGCTTTTCCGGCTAGTATTAAAGCCGCCGCCATGTACGATTCAAAGGGTAAGCAAGTTGCCTGGCGCTGGTTATTCAGCGATATTAGCGAACCCCACCAGGCAAAGCAATCACTGCGCCAAGCTTACAAGGAGTTAGAACAACGAGTGACAGAACGGACAGCAGAACTTGTGATGTCCAATGTGCTGTTGCAGCAAGAAATTGCCGTTAGCGAAGCTGCCCGAAGGGATCGCCAACGCGCAGAAGTTGCATTACACCAGAGTGAAAATCTCTATCGCCAACTCGTGGAAAGCCAAACTGATATAATTATCCGCATTGATTTGCAAGGGCAGATTACCTTTGCCAATGCAGCTGCTTGTCAAATTTTCGGTTGGAAACAAGATGAGTTTCGCCATCGGTCAATTTTCCAATTTCTTCATCCAGATGACTTGCCTGAAGCGATGGAAGATATGGCAGCTTTAGGATCTTCATTCCATCCCTTGATCAATCGCGAGCGACGTGCATTGACAGTCAATGGTATCCGTTGGTTTCAATGGAATGCGATCGCAATTCGTAACGACAAAGGAGAGGTTCTTGAAATCCAAAAGGTAGGCAGAGATATGACTGAACAGCAAGCTACGCTACACGAATGCCAAGTTGCCGAAGCAGCACTGCACCAAAGTGAAGAGAAATTTCGCAAATTTGCGGAAAACACCCACGCAGTTATCTGGATTGCCAGCACAGATTCATTCCGAACCTTGTATGTTAGTCCTGCCTATGAAAAAATTTGGGGTCGCTCTTGCCAAAGTTTATTGGAGCGGCCTGAGTCTTGGATAGACTTTGCTCATCCAGACGATCGCGAGCGCTTAACCATTGCAGCAAAGCAACAGCTTATTAATGAGTCGGTTTCAATAGAATATCGAATTTTGCGACCTGATGGATCGATGCGCTGGATATGGGATCGAGGCTTTGCTATCTATGATGACCAAGGAAAAGTTCAATACTATGGTGGCATCGCCGAAGATATCACCGAACGCAAACTAGTCGAAGAGTCACTGCAAGAAAGTGAAGCGCGATTGAGTTTAGCTACCGAAGCAGCCCAAATTGGCATCTGGGAGCGGAACCCGATCGCTAATACTGGTATTTGGTCTGCCAATATGGGGCCACTTTATGGTCTACCGAGTAACACCTTGTGTCCAACCTATGAAGATTATCTCAATTTAATCTATCCCGAAGACCGCGAATCAGTGGCTGCGAGTATAGCGCGGATGATTGAGCAAGGAAAGGGATCTATAGAGTATCGAATTGTCTGGCCCGACGGCAGCCTACACTGGTTAAACTGCAAAGGTCAGGTTTACTATAACGAAATCGGTCAGCCGATCCGGATCGTCGGCACAAATAGAGATGTCACTGAGCGCAAGTTGGCAGAACAAAAAATCTCTGAACAAGCCGCTTTACTTGATATTGCCACCGATGCCATATTAGTTCGAGATTTCCAGTCTCAAATCTTATTCTGGAATCAAGGTGCAGAGCGGATGTACGGTTGGCTGTCTACAGAGGCGATCGGAAAAAACCTCCAGGAGATTTGTTACACAGCAGGAACTCAGCAGCAATTGGAAGTACCCCTGAAAAGGGTAATTGAGATTGGTTCGTGGCAAGGTGAGTTAAATAAAGTTACAAAATCTGGTCAGAAAATTATTGTGGAAAGCCGCTGGACATTGATGCGCGATTCTGCGGGAAAACCCAAATCCATCCTGACTGTTGACACTGACATCACCGAAAAGAAACAACTCGAAGAACAGTTTTTTCGCACCCAGCGATTGGAAAGCCTTGGCACTCTTGCAGGTGGAATTGCCCACGACTTGAACAATATATTGACACCAATTTTGGCAGCGGCTCAATTGTTACAGAGAGCATTGTTACAAGATGAGGAGCGTTCTGGGCAACTGTTGGCACTTGTAGAAACCAACGCCAAACGCGGAGCAGCTTTAGTAAAGCAAATCTTGTCCTTTGCACGAGGATATAAAGGAGAGCGGACAATTATCCAAATCCAATATCTGATTTCAGAAATTGTCCAAATTGCTAAACAGACATTTCCCAAATCTATTGAACTTTCCACGTTTATCCCAAAAGAAATTTGGGCTGTAAATGGAGACATCACGCAACTGCATCAAGTATTGATCAATTTGGTAGTAAATGCCCGCGATGCTTTACCGGATGGCGGTAATATCAATATTTCTGTAGAAAATAAGTTTATTGATGAAGCTTATACGCGAATGAATCTTGATGCCAAGGTTGGGCATTATATTGTGATTACCGTTGCCGATAACGGAATTGGCATACCGCCAGACATAATAGATAGAATTTTTGAGCCATTTTTTACTACAAAAGAGGTCAATGCAGGTACCGGACTTGGACTTTCAACAGTGCTGGGAATCATCAGAAACCACGCCGGTTTTATCAAAGTGTCTAGCAATGTTGGTAGAGGCAGCAAATTTGACCTGTTTTTACCAGCAGTGGAAGCAACCCAAGCGTTCAACATAGAAGACCTGGATTTGCTTTCAGGAGAGGGAGAATTGATTTTGGTTGTGGATGATGAACCCCAAATTCGGGAGATTGTCACAATCATCTTGGAAAACCATAACTATAAGATACTAACTGCCAGTAGTGGCATTGAGGCGATCGCGCTTTACGCCCAATACGAGCATCAAATCAATGCCGTATTGATGGATCTAATAATGCCAGAAATGGATGGAATCATTGCTATTCGCACCTTGCGAAGAATGAATATGCAGGTTCAAATTATTGCCTGTAGCGGACTCAACTCAATGGAAGTCTTTGCTGAATCTGCTGAGGCTAATGTACAAGCAGTTTTATTAAAACCCTATACGGCCAGAGAATTATTAAAAACCTTACATAATTTATTCAGAGACTAGTACCGCAAGGCGGAATTAACAATTAAAAATTAAAAATTAAAAATTAAAAATGTATACAGCATAAGGGTTTCGTTGATTTGGAATGATTGGTTTATTTCCACCTTGTATAGCAGTTGCCAGGTAGATTAGGACATAATGACAAGCGTAAATATCAGGAATAGCAAGGTTTTTACCTCCTGCCTGGTTGTTGAGCGTAGTCGAAACACTGCCTCCTGCCTCCTGCTATATTAGGAGCGCAAGGCGGAAGTCAAAGGTCGCGTATGCTTTAATTTTGGGCTTTCTAGCTGTAATGAAATAGCGCGATCGCTTTTTCCAAACTATTGAGAACGAAATCAAACGTTTATCACAACTGATTCATGACCTGCTCGATCTCGGAGGCTTAGAGGATATTTGAAAAGTGGTATGTTGTGATTTTAATCTAATTATTACCCCCCTTAATCCCCCCGATGTATTGGGGGAAACAAGAAAATTTGGTTCCCTCCCAATATATCGGGGAGGGTTAGGGTGGGGTAAAAAATATTTGATACATTAATCACGACTTTTCAAACATCTTCTTAGAAGCAGGAATTACTCAACTCGAACAGCAAACTTTCTCACTGCGCGATCTGATTCACTATGCTCAATGCTCCAATTCTCTAGACTTTGATGATTTCCTCACAAGTTCCTCAAATTTCTTTGCTAGGGTTAAAGCTAGGGCAATGTCGGCAAAATGGAGTTAATCCGGCTGATGAACATTATTAGAGAAATTAATCGTGAGTTAGCGATCGCAGGACAAATTACACTAGCTCAGCTGCAACAAGTAGCTGATGAGGGTTATAAGTGTGTAGTTAATCTACGTTTGGCTGACGAAACAGGCTGGCTGGCTAATGAACGGGAAAAAACTGAACTTTTGGGATTGTATTATGTTAATTTCCCAACTGAATGTGAAGACATTAATCATCAAAGTACGCTCCAGATGTATCAGACTATCACTGAATTACCCAAACCGATTCTGATACATTGTGATAATTCAATTCGTTCAGCTGCAATAGTATTTTTGTATATAGCCCTAAAACAAGGTATAGACTTTGAAAAAGCACTGCAAAAAGTTATTAGTTTAGGTTTGATATCTAGAGTTTAGACCTTAACGCAAAAGATACTCTTTTGCCCTTTTCTCCCACTTCCTCATCCCATAGATTTGAAGTTCTTACAGTCTTTCATCCCAGAGCTAGACGCAAAGATTTTTATAGTAATTTACGATCGTTTGGGGAATATACCTCAGCAAACCGAAAACTGGAAAGAAAAATGAGGTTATTACCTAACTAAATTTCTGGAATTCGTCATCATGTATGAACTAGTTCAAGCTCTCTCCAACGGTGATGAGAAAACTGCTCTACATCAGTTGATTTATACGTTGAGTGCTTCAGGTAAGCATTACTTCCTAAGAAATGAGATTTTGCTCTTCTTTGCTGATTACTGTCATCAATCCCAAAAGCCAGCCTATTTTTATCACTCTTCTTCTGTTGGCAAACTAATACAATATACCCACGAAATCATTCTCGAAGAGGGAAGAACTTGGTTCGTGATTCGACCGAGGATTGCTAATCAACAAGTTTGGCAACTGACAGCCGATTTTAGTAAGTTCGAGCAGATGACGCCTCAAGCGCTGTTAGATGTGAGAGATCGTTTAGTCAACCGTTACCAACCTCATATCCTTGAAATCGACCTCCACCCCTTCTATGAGAGTTCTCCAAGAATTGACGATGCGAGAAATATTGGTCAAGGTTTAGCCTTCCTCAACCGTTACCTGTGCAATCAATTGTTGACTGACTCTGAATATTGGGTAGAAATGTTATTTAAAGCATTACATAGGCTGCAATGCAATGATATTCGCCTGTTGTTGAGCGATCGCATTGACTCCGGTATTCAGTTAGCCAAACAAATTAAGCTAGCGCTGAAATTCCTGAGCGAGCGATCGCCTGATGAACCTTATGAAAAATTCCGCTTCGATCTCCAAGAACTCGGCTTTGAGCCGGGTTGGGGTAACACTGCGGCGCGAGTTTCTGAAACTTTAGAACTCCTCGACCGACTCATTTACTCTCCAGAACCTGCCATTTTAGAAGCTTTTGTGGCCCGCGTCCCCGCCATCTTTCGCGTTGTCCTCGTTTCTGTCCACGGCTGGGTTGGACAGGAGGATGTTTTGGGAAGAGATGAAACACTCGGTCAAGTTATCTACGTCCTCGAACAAGCTCGCAGCCTAGAAAACGAACTGCGCGAACAAATCAAACTCGCTGGACTCGACCAGCTAGGTATTAAACCCCATGTAATTATTCTGACTCGATTAATTCCTAACTGTGAAGGCACATTTTGTAACTTGCCCTTAGAAAAAGTCCAAGATACTGAAAATGCTTGGATATTGCGCGTTCCTTTTGGTGAATTCAATCCAGAGATTACAAATAATTGGATTTCTAAATTTGAGATTTGGCCTTATTTAGAACAATTTGCGATAGATGCAGAAAGAGAATTACTCGCTCAATTCCAAGGGAAACCTAATTTAGTTGTTGGCAATTACAGCGATGGTAATTTAGTAGCCTTTCTGCTATCCCGCCACATGAAAGTTACCCAGTGTAACATTGCCCATTCTTTAGAAAAACCTAAATATCTATTTAGCAATTTATATTGGCAAGATTTAGAAGATAAATATCATTTTTCGGTACAATTTACCGCCGATTTGATTAGCATGAATGCAGCTGACTTTATCATCACATCGTCCTATCAAGAAATTGTCGGCACGCCTGATACCATCGGTCAATACGAGTCATACAAGTGGTTTACGATGCCGCAGTTGTATCATGTAGTTGATGGCATTGATTTGTTTAGTCCTAAATTTAACTTCGTGCCGCCGGGAGTAAATGAAAATCTTTTCTTTCCCTACAGCCAAAAAGAAAAGCGAGATCCTAAACTTTACACACAAGTCCACGACTTACTCTTTACCCGCGAAGATCCACAAATTCTTGGTTATTTAGAACGCCCCAATAATCGACCAATCTTTGCCCTTGATACGATCAATTCAATCAAAAATTTCACTGGTTTAGCTGAATGTTTTGGTAAAAGTCAGGCGTTGCAAGAGCGTTGTAACCTGATTCTGTTAACTACTAAACTACATTTACACGAAGCTAGCAACCCAGAAGAAGCAGAAGAAATTCAAAAACTCCACGACATTATCGACCGATATCAACTCCAAGGCAAGATTCGCTGGGTAGGAATGCGTATTCCTAGCCGCGACATCGGCGAAGCCTACCGAGTAGTTGCAGATTCTCAAGGAATTTATGTCCATTTTGCCCGTTTTGAATCCTTCGGTCGGAGTATTTTGGAAGCGATGATTTCTGGCTTGCCAACTTTTGCTACTCAATTTGGCGGTTCTTTAGAAATTATCGAGAACAAAGAAAACCAATTTAATGTTAATCCTACAGACTTAGAGGGAACAGCAACGAAAATTTTAGACTTCCTTGAACAATGCGATACTCATCCTGAATACTGGCACGAAGTTTCAGAATGGATGAGTCAGCGAATTCATCACAAATATAATTGGCATTTACATAGCAATCAATTACTACTGCTTGCGAAAATGTTTAGTTTTTGGAACTTTGTTGCTCCCGAAAATAACGAAGCTAGAGATCGCTACATGGAAACCTTATTTCATCTCATTTATAAACCTAGAGTCGAAAAGATTTTGGAAAAACATCAGGGAGTGGGGAGTGGGGGATGAGGGGATGAGGCAATACGGTGCGGGTTTTGATCCCCCCGCCTACGGCGACTGCCTTAAAAAGGGGGTAAATAGGAGGAAAAGCCCCCTTTTTTAAGGGGGGTTGGGGGGATCTCCGAGAGCCAAATATACTAACCGAACCGTATTGGGGGATGAGGGGGATTAGAGACTTGTTCATCCACCTCTGAACTCCATTAATCCACCTCTGAACTCCGTTAATCCACCTCTGAACTCCGTTAATCCACCTCTGAACTCCATTAATCCACCTCTGAACTCCGTTAATACACCTCTGAACTCCATTAATCCACCTCTGAACTCCATTAATCCACCTCGGAACTGGATTCATCCACCTCAAATACTCATTAACGGAGTTCAAAGACTCATTCATCTAGCTCAAAGACTCAAAATCCCAATTCCCCAATCTTAATTTATGCAAACAAAAGGTCGTTCTCGCCATTTTATCTACACAGACTGGATATTAATCGAAACCCAGTTTGACCCTGAGCAATTGCACTCCAAAGAAACCGTCTTTACAATCGGCAATGGATACCTGGGAACAAGAGGCAGTTTCGAGGAAGGTTATCCTCATGCATTGCCAGCTACTTTTATTCACGGTGTCTACGATGATGTGCCTGTGGTATACACCGAACTGGTAAATTGCCCTGACTGGCTACCCTTGATAGTAATTGTAAATGGCGATCGCTTCCGTCTCGATCGAGGTGAGATATTGCGCTACGAGCGCCAGCTTGATTTACGCCAAGGACTACTTTTGCGTGCTTTGCGTTGGCGCTCTCCCAGTGGGAACACCATAGACATCAGCTTTGAACGCTTTGCTAGTCTTGCAGATCCGCACGTGTTGGCGTTACGCTGCCATTTAACACCAATAGATTTTGAGGGGTTAATCGAAGTTCAAGCTAGCATCAATGGCTATCCAGAAAATCAGGGTTTCAATCACTGGGAAGAATTAGATCAGGGCAAGACTAACCAAGGAATCTGGTTGCAACGCCGCACGCGCAACTCTCGAATTGAACTCGGTATGGCAGCTAAGTTGACAATATTAGGCACTGAAGCATCTTTGCAAGTCAATACCGCACCTGGTTATCCTACTTTGAGTACAACCTTCTTGGCGAAAGCGCAGCAGACCGTAACGGTGGAAAAACTCGTGACCGTTTTTACCTCGCGGGAGATTGAAGCACCAGTTCCAGCAGCTCGAGAAAAACTCGCACAGCTGCCAGATTATGCAACATTACTAAAAGCTAATGAACAGGCATGGGATGAGGTTTGGCAGCAAAGTGACATCCTGATTGAGGGAGATAGCACAGCTACTTTTGCTGTTCGCTACAATCTGTTTCAACTGCTGATTGCTGCCCCACGGGATGATGACAGGGTGAGCATTCCCGCTAAAACCCTTTCGGGGTTTGGCTATCGCGGTCATATTTTTTGGGATACGGAAATTTTTATGCAGCCTTTGTTTCTGTTTACTCAACCAGCGATCGCCCGCAACTTACTCAGTTACCGTTGGCACACCTTACCAGGAGCTAGACGCAAGGCAGGCCATTACAGTTATAAAGGGGCAATGTTTGCCTGGGAAAGTGCTGATACCGGAGATGAAGTGACACCACGTTGGTCTATCGGCAGTGATTTTTATGGTGAAGATGTGCGGATTTGGTGCCGCGATCGCGAAATTCATATCAATGCAGATATCCCCTACGCAGTCTGGAACTACTGGCAAGCCACTGGTGATGATGACTGGATGCAAAAGTGCGGCGCAGAGATTATTTTAGATGCCGCGCTCTTTTGGGGTAGTCGAGTCGAATTCAATTCTGAGCGCTCGCGGTATGAAATTCAGGGAGTAATCGGAGCGGATGAATACCATGAATTAGTCCACAACAACGCCTTTACAAACCGGATGGCGCAATGGCATTTAGAGAAAGCGATCGCCGTCTATGATTGGCTGGCTGACAAATTCCCCGAACGAGCCACCGAACTAGAACAGAAACTAAAGCTGACTCCAGAGGAGCGATCGCACTGGCAAGATATCGTCGCCAAAATATTGTTTTTCTATGACCCATCAACAGGACTAATCGAGCAGTGCGAGGGATTTTTCCAATTGGAAGATATCAACTTAGCAGATTATGAACCACGCGATCGCTCCATGCAACCGATCTTAGGTATTGATAAAACCAACAAATCTCAAGTACTCAAACAGCCAGACGTATTAATGCTCCTATATTTAATGCGGGAATCAGCAGATTTTCCCTATAACGAAAAAGCATTGCAGACAAACTGGGACTACTACGCACCCCGCACTGATATTACTTATGGTTCGTCCCTTGGCCCAGCAGTTCAAGCCATTTTAGCTTCCGATTTGGGCAAATCAACTGAAGCTTACGAACAATTTATGCGGGCGTTAATGGTGGATCTTGAAGATAACCGAGGTAATACCAACGACGGAATTCACGGTGCTAGTGCTGGTGGAATTTGGCAAGCTGTAATTTTTGGATTCGGCGGCATCCAATTAACTGAAAATGGCCCTGTAGCCAACCCCCACCTACCCCCTGGCTGGACGCGTCTAAAGTTTAAACTGCACTGGCGCGGGAAATGGCACGACTTTGATTTGCATTGGGAATTGGGCATGGAGCATGGGGCATGGGGCATTGGGCATGAGGAGAAGGGAACAAGAAGACAAGGAAACAACGCAGATAACGCAGACAACCAATTCTCAATGCCCAATACTTCTCTGCGAGACGCTACGCGAACGACTTCGCTCAGTACAAGTGCCCAATCCCCAATGCCCAACATCCAAGGATTCATTTTCGATTTAGATGGTGTGCTAACAGATACAGCAGAACTCCACTATCTCGCTTGGCAAAAGCTAGCTGATGAAGAAGGTATACCGTTTAATCGAGAAGCTAACGAAGCCCTGCGGGGTGTATCCCGTCGTGCTTCTCTGATGGTGATTCTTGGGAATAGAGCGTATTCGGAAGCACAAATCGAGGAGATGATGGAGCGTAAAAATCGCTACTATGTGGAATTGATCCAAAACATGACATCCCACGATTTGTTACCAGGTGCGATCGCCTTGTTGGATGAACTGCGGCAAGCTGGTATTAAGATCGGTATTGGTTCAGCAAGCAAAAATGCCCAGACTGTGATTGAGCGATTGGGCATTGCTGATAAAGTAGATGCGATCGCTGATGGTTATAGCGTACAAGAACCCAAGCCAGCACCCGACCTCTTTCTGTACGCAGCCAAGCAGCTAGGAATCGAACCCGCGCAATCTGTGGTTGTAGAAGATGCCGCAGCCGGTGTTGAAGCCGCTCTCGCTGCTGGGATGTGGGCAATAGGACTTGGCCCTGTTGAGCGAGTTGGAGCCGCTCATATTGTTTTACCCAGTCTAGAAGGTATTAAATGGGCAGACCTTCGAGAGCAATTGAGTAATATTTCCAAACGAAAACATTAAATATAGCAAGGGACTGGGGACTGGGGACTGGGGACTGGGTGAAAAGCCTTTTTTTTATCTAAGTTGTATCGTCTGTTGATGTCCTAACCACCAAGGCTTGTGCTATAAACGAGAACTGCTTGATTACTTACAGCAGATTTCCAGGAAGGTGAAATACACAAAGATTTGTCTTAAAGCCAGATAGAAAGAGTATTTTACTTCTTTTATGCGTAGCCGATTCACCAATTCTTACTCCTGAATTCTGCTGTATTAAAGACTTCTTGCATAAGTCGGTAAAAGGGTAAGGGGGAAAGGGGAAAGGAACAATAAAAACCTTTTCCTTTTAACCTTTCCCCTTTTCCCGCCTCTTGCAAAAATTACTTTTGCAAGAGGTTTTAAGTCCTAATCAGCCCAAAGAACTAAAACTACCTAAAACTACATTGAAATTACTGATAGCTGCTAAACTCCAAAAGCTAATATCGTCTAAGTAGGGAATCTAAAACAAACTCCACTTTAGAAATTAGGAGCAAGAGCGTGAATTCGGACGATTTAGCTTTGCAGATAGAGAACATGCGTAAGCGCGTCGCCCTCTTGCAACGCCAGAACGAACAGCAAAAAGCACAAGCAGATATTCAACTCGTTACCGCAGTATTCAAAGAAGTTTACCTGGCTTTGGAAGAACTTCAACTAGTAAATGAAGATTTAAAGCAGCAGAATGAAGAATTATCCAAAACTCAACAGGCTTTGGTAGCAGAAAATCAACGCTACCAAGAATTATTTGAGGAAGTCCCAGACGCTTATTTTGTGACTGATACAAAAGGGATAATTCAGGAAGCTAACTCAGCCGCTACCACTCTGCTTAACATTTCTAAAAGTTCATTGTTGGGCAAATCCATAGGGATTTTTGTGCTTGAGAAAGAAATAATTGCTTTTCATTTGAAACTAACTCATCTGCGCGATCGCGCTCAATTCCCAGACTGGAAAATGCAAGAATGGGAAGTAAACCTACGACCGCGTGACAAAACACCTATTATTGCTGCGGTTAAGGTGGTTGCTATCCGCGATCGACATAGTGAGTTAGTTAGTCTGCGCTGGATATTGCGGGACATTAGCGAAAGTAAACGAACGCAAGCCAAGCTGCAATGGGCAGAACAGGCGATGCGACAAGCGCTTGCTAAAGAAAGGGAGTTTAGCGAACTTAAATCCCGCTTGCTCACCATCACTTCCCATGAGTTTCGCACCCCTTTGGCTACCATCCACTCTTCTGCGGAACTACTAGAACATTATCGCCACCTCTGGAGCGAACAGCGACAACAGACTCACCTGCGTCGCATTCAAAAATCAGTTATGCATATAACCCAGTTATTGGATGATGTATTAGTGGTGAGTCAGGATGAAACAAGCAAGTTAGAGTTTAATCCAACACCGATAAATTTAGTAGAATTTTGCCGCGATTTATTAGAAGAATTACAACAGAGCGATCGCTCACAACATGCGATCGTTTTTAGCAGTGAGTGCCAATGCACAGAAGCTAATTTAGACGCGAAACTACTGCGCCAAATCTTGAGTAATTTATTCTCAAATTGTCTAAAATACTCTCCCATTGGAAGTACAGTTAGGTTTTCTGTAACCACTAGCAACGAGCAAGCTATATTTCAGACTCAAGATTCTGGTATTGGCATTCCTGCTTCTGACATTGAACACATCTTTGAACCGTTCCATCGCGCTAGTAATACAGCCAATATCCCAGGAATGGGATTAGGGATGTCCATTGTCAAGCAGGCTGTAGATTTACACGGCGGCGAGATTACAGTTGAAAGTGCGATCGATGCGGGAACTACCTTTACAGTTATTCTGCCATTTTCAAGAAATTTCCATGTATAGCTAATCAATCACTTTTATTTATCGAATTTAAAAACAAAAGTAATTGCTTGTATGCTAGAAGGTCTTTAAAGTGGAGTAAGCCGGTCAACAATAGGTTGATTGTAAAGTTTTTCTTCGCAGTAGCTTAGGGAAACAAACTCAAAGACTTTGTATCTTTAAATATGAGCTTAAAATATTACGCCTGTGGTAATCTCTAACAAATCAGAATACGCACTTCTAGCCCTGTTAGAGTTAGCAACCTGCTACCCTAACGGTGAAGCCCTACAAATTCGAGAGATAGCGGCTTTGCAAGACATCCCGAACCGCTATTTAGAACAACTCCTAGCGACATTAAGACGTGGAGGTTTAATTAAGAGTATACGCGGAGCCAAAGGTGGCTATGTTCTGGCACGAGATCCCGGAAAAATTACAGTGTTGGATGCTTTTAGCTGCATGGAAGGGTCAGATATTATTGTCTCTCCTTCTGAGCCGACTCCTAATACAGTAGAAGGTGAGCTAATTCAGGAAGTTTGGCAAGAAGCACGTCAAGCTGCTAACTCTGTTTTAGCAAAATATACACTCCAAGACCTTTGTGAACGAAGATCGATCCGACAACAGAAGGAACTAATGTATTACATTTAGGAAGTATAATTACTAGTTCGTAATTCGTAATTCGTAATTCGTAATTAAAAGGGGAAGATGAAAGTAAGAACGAGCAATCTGTGACGCTGTTATATGCCTGAAGTCAATTTTCAACAGCCGATAAATAGTGCCGCTACTCTCGTGGAGAGTTATGCAGCAGGAAAACGGAACTTTAGTAAAGCAGAACTGGGTAATGCTGATTTGCAAGGCATTAACTTGAAAGGATCTGACCTAAGTTATGCTGACTTGAGTGAAGCTAACCTGAGTAACGCTAATTTGAGGGGAACTGATTTGAGCTTTGCCGATTTGAGTCAAGCTAATCTGAAGGATGCCGATCTTAGGGGAGCATTATTGATGTCAGCGAATCTCCGCCAAGCCGCTCTTAAAGGAGCGAACCTGGAAAAAGCAGACTGCGATCGCAGCACCCATTTTCCCCAAGATTTCGACCCAGTGAAAGCGGGTATGCAGATTAAATTTGAAGATTAATTAATTTAAGTTAAACGATCGTACTGGCCTCAAGATAGAAGATATTTCTCTCAAAAGAGTTGTATTTTGGTAAAAAAGCCTATCTATGAGGTTGACAATGGAGGCGAAAAGTGAAACCCTCAACCGACGCGCACCACTAATAACTGCTGGAATTTTTCTTGGTGTGGGTCTTGGAGGGTTTATTGATGGAATTTTACTGCATCAAATCCTCCAGTGGCATCACATGCTCAGTAACATTAGGCCTCTGACAAATAGGGCGAATATAGATTTGAACATGGTGTGGGATGGATTATTTCATACCTTGGATTGGGTATTCACCGTGGCAGGACTTGTGTTACTATGGCGTGCCGGAAGACGTGATGATGTTCCTTGGTCATCACAAACCTTTATTGGATCGATACTGATTGGGACTGGGTTGTTCGACTTTATTGAAGGTTTAATTGACCACCAAATTCTCGGTGTCCATCATGTTAAACCAGGCCCAAATGAGTTAGCTTGGGATCTAGGATTTCTGGCATTCGGTGCGCTACTTGTTCTCATCGGCTGGCTAATGATAAAAAAAGAGTCAAGAGTCATTAGTCATTAGTCATTGGTCATTGGTCATTGGTCATTGGGTATTGGGCATTGGGCGTTAGAGTGCTGAGTTAGGAGTTAGGAGTTAAGAGTTAAGAGTTTTGTTTATCTCCTTGTCCCCTGCTCCCCTGCTCCTCTGCCCCCTGCCCCTCTGCTTCCCTGCTCCAACTCATTACTCATTACTCATCCGCTCCCCCACTCCCCACTCCCTCCTATGACAGATACTTTTGAAAAAACTAGCTGGAGTTGGCATTTGTCTCAATTCCAACAACAAGCGGGTGAATGGTGGGAATACCAGTTTTACCGCTTTGAACGGGCTTTACCAGAATTGCCTACTGGATGGTCAATTAGCCCAAGGCTTAGTGAATTGCTAAAATTCTTGTTTTGGCTGGTACTGGGATTATTTGTAGCGTGGGTGGGTTGGCGATTATGGCGAGAATTCAGTCCCTATATATATTCTTGGCTAAATAGAAGTGGCAATCTCACTGATTTTCGCGTTAAAACTCGCTCCAATGAGTCATCCATAGCCCTTTTGTTGGAGCGATCGCAAGAATTTTATCGTCAAGGTAACTATCGTGAGGCTTGCCGTTGTGTTTATTTAGCGATGTTGCAGCAGTTGGATAAAAATGCGATGTCTAGCGACAAGCCGCAGGGCGCCTACGCACCCCACAAACTCAGCCGTACTGATGGAGAATATTTGCAATTGCTGCGATCGTCTGTGACTTCCATACAGCCTTATGAAACTTTAATTACTACTCACGAGCAATTATGTTTTGGTAATGCTGAGATTTTGCCAGACAATTATGAGCAGTGTCGGCAAGCTTATCGGGAAATTTCCCCAGAATGAAAAAGAGACGTTGCATTGCAACGTCTCTACACAAAACAAACAATATTTTATATAGCAAGGGACTGGCTCTCTAGGGACTGGGGACTGGGTGAAAAGCCTTTTTGTGTCTAAATTTGATCATCTGTTAATGTCCTAACCATTTTGGCTGTTGCTATATCCCTCTTCTGTCACTTTCCGAGTATTCTGAATAAAAGGATTAAAA
>NZ_JAVRCL010000076.1:0-37068 GCF_034530775.1 Nostoc sp. DedSLP04
TTTTTATTTCTGTATCATTTTTCCATAACTTTTGTTTTAAGGACATGTCTATTACACAGATATCGGCTTAATCCTAAAAAAGCTCAACGTTATATTATCATTGTTAGCATTTCGTTGAGATAACCAATTTTGATAAAGCTCTTCCCAATCCATCTATTTCACAAAATTGCTGTATACATCTAACTTAGCGGCTTGTATCGAAAAATTTCATATAATAATTGTTTAAGTATATACAGCTAGGTGAAATGTAGTGTATGTGATAACAGAAATAGGACGAAAGCTGCAAATTTTGCTCGGAGTATGGAGAAGT
Organism: Nostoc sp. DedSLP04; assembly: GCF_034530775.1. Lineage (NCBI taxonomy): Bacteria > Bacillati > Cyanobacteriota > Cyanophyceae > Nostocales > Nostocaceae > Nostoc > Nostoc sp. DedSLP04. Next base: position 311 of record NZ_JAVRCL010000076.1, read on the forward strand.
TCATGTAAGCTAAAAGCACTCTCGTCTTTTCCGACAGTATTGAAAGTAACTCATACACCAAATCCTGTACAAGCACACAGAGGCGGATTAAGTGGATATCAATACACTTGGGTATATGCCACTACAATTGAGTCATTAGCTGGAAAAGTTGTTATTGAAGAATTTGGTGCTTTTAGTTGGGTTGGAGGACAATGGTACTTCAAAAACTTCACAGGTAAACCCTTTACTCGTAATGATTTTATTGAATGGTATTCCTGTCCAAGAGGAATGATATTACCTAATTATCAATACACTGATTTTCAAAATTGGAGTGGTAGTGCCGAATTAATTAACATGAAAACCAAGTGGTATTTTATTGGGCGAAATGAAAGTGGTAGGCGTGTTAAGGGTGAAGCTGAGATTGAAGGATTTGGTGAGCTTTAGTCGGTAGACCCCCTTATTTGCAGTTAATGTGGTTTCAAAATTGCCTTGTTTCCAGTTCGCTACATTTATCTGTGGCGATCGCAGTATTGAAAGTGGCTCATCAAGTCCTTAGCGTAAGTTTCAGTATCAATGCTCATTTCACCCCGTAAACAGGGTAGTACAGCATTCCACGAAAAAACTAATATGTGTAATAAGTGACCGAAAGCATTCTAACTCCGTTAGCTCCCCCAATGCTTAGGTGTAGCCTGCCGTAGGCATCGCAACCCATCAATTCCAACTTATCAAAAGAGGAAACCAGTAGTACCGAAAACTGCGATCGCACATCGCAGTTTCTATTCAAAGAGGATGTTTGAAAAGCCTAAATTGTTACTGGTCTTGGCTACTGGAAGTCGCGGCTACACGAAACTTTACTCACTTCTGTAGGTTAAAAACCTTTATAGACTATACGCGCTTTGGGCACAGCATTGCTGTGCCCTTACTATTCCACACAATTGAAAATAGGCTATATTGCCCCTACGACGCATTTTGCAACTCGGCTGTGCGGACTGAAAGCTGCTCTGTCTTATTACCTCGTTGCACTTTTACCTGTAATACTTGACCAAGGCGACTGTCTTCCACAACATTCTGCAATTGTTCGGCACTGGTAATAGCTTTACCATCAATTTGCAGAATTACATCCCCGCGCCGGATACCCGCAGATGCCGCTGGAGAATTGGGAACAACTCGCATCACAAAAACACCATTGATTTCTGGTATCTGAATCGGAGAGTTGGGATCGGTGTTATTTTGCTTGGCGAGATCGGGTGTCAAAGTTAGCATTTGCACACCTAAATAGGGGTGAGCAACTTTGCCATCGCGTTGCAGTTGCGTTGCGATCGCTTTAGCTTTATCAATGGGAATGGCAAACCCAATACCCATTGCATCAGGGCGAATGGCTGTGTTAATGCCAATCACTTCACCTTGGCCATTCAATAGTGGGCCGCCAGAGTTACCAGGGTTAATGGCAGCATCTGTCTGAATAAAATCCAAGCGTTTATCGCTAATGCCAACTTGGGCGCTGGAACGTTTGAGGGTACTGACAATTCCCAAGGTAACAGTATTATCGAATCCCAAAGGATTACCAACTGCGATCGCCCAGTCTCCTACTTGGACATTAGTGGAAGAACCCAAAGGCGCGACTGGTAAATCGTTACCAGCGTTAATTTTGACTACTGCCAAATCTGTGACTTCATCAATACCTTGAACTTTTCCTTCAAAGGTGCGACCATCTTTGAGTCGGACTGTTACTTTATCGGCCTTATCGACCACATGAGCATTAGTCATAACTAACCCGCTCTTGTCAATAATGAAACCTGAGCCTAAACCACGTAATTGCTCAGACGGCGGCATCTGTTGGGAGAAACCGTCACCAAAAAACCGACGGAAAAAGGGGTCTTCCATAAATGGATCGACGCGGCGAGTAATTGTTCGCTCAGTATCAATGCGGACAACTGCTGAACCAACACGATTCACTGCTGCTGTCACAAAGCTACTGCTACCGATCGCAGCACTAGCTGGTGATTGCCGTTGAGCAATTAGATTTGAAGTATCAACAGTTATTGTGGGTGCTGGTTCGGCTTGAGAGGGTAACACTTGCAATGTGCTAACCGCTAGCACAACTCCTAGCGCGATCGCTAAAACATGAGTACTTAGTTGCCGTAAAGACCGAGATATTTTGGGAAATCGCATAATCACAACCTAATTTATAAGCTTAATTGTTGCTTAGTCGTGACAAATCTATTTACAGTTATTTTTATTTCAGGTTTCGCTTGCTCTTTCCCCTACTGGGGTTAGGGCATTTTGCGAACTACCTGTAATCAACTTAATAGAAAATTTAACCCAAAAGCTATTATGGACATTACCCTTTCAAGTTCGGTTTTTACCCATCAATAAAACTTTTGGATTGCGAATAAGATTAGTCCGCTCTCTGTTCTAACTGTAGATTATGAAAGTCCCTAACTTTTGTATAAAATTTCATTCCGATTAACTGCACCTAGCTGGGGTAAAGAGTTGATGGCTGAGTGGGGAGTGAGGTTAACAGGAACAGTTAGAGGTAGTTGTAATTGTTTAACAACACTTTGCAAAAGTTGATCTTGTCCAGTCCGCAAACCCCAGACATTTGTGCCACGGTTGATAATCGCAAACCAAACCAAACCGCGATCGCGTGTGGGCATCACTCCCGCTAAAGCGCTCACATCCCGGAGAGTACCAGTTTTGATCACAGTCGCCAGGGGAATGTGTCTGGTGTGTAGTGTCCCCCGGTGGTCGAATCCAGACATCGGGAACAAGTCAGCTAGATTCAGTTGATGGGCAGATGCCTCAGCTTGAATAGCCATAAACATGGCACACACAGCCCTGGGGGAAATGCGATTTTCCGGCCCCAATCCAGAACCATTGATTAACTGGATTTCCGCTTGTGGCACTCTCGCTAGATTAGCAGCAGTTGATTGGACTACAGGCGCTCCCCCTACTGAGTCTGCCAGCATCTCTGCCATATCGTTGTTACTATAAACATTCATTTCCTTGAGTAATTGCTTCAAGGGCAATGAGCGATGACGCAGTAACAAAGTTTGTTGGGGGTTTGGTTGCGCCTCAACTTTCACCGCGCCTGCAATGATAACTTGAGGCTTGGGCGTTCCCTTGGGCATGATTGAGTGTGTATAAATTGCAGGGCGACCCCAAGTGGCCCGATTTAGCGTTTGCTTGAGCATCAGACCGGCTAGCATTGGCTGACGTTGAAAATTCATGGCAAAACTGCCAGTAATAATCAAATTCCCCTTTACTTGCTTGATGCCCATTTGATTGAGAGTATTACCAAGAGCGATCGCTTCTTCCCAAACAAACAAAGGATCGCCACGGCCTGTAACCACCAAATCGCCCTGCACAACTCCATTTACCACTGGGCCAGTGACACTCACCAAAGTATCAAATTGGTAATCTGGCCCCCAAGTTTTCAAAGCAACTAGTGAAGTGGCAATTTTGGTTAAAGAAGCAGCCGGCAGCGGTGTCGTACCTTGGTGATTTGCCATCAGCATTGGTCCCGACTGCATCCAAATTCCCTGACTCTCAGCCAGATTTTGCGCCACCACTTTTGATGTAATGAGCTTTTTCAAATATTCCTGCACTGTAGTCGCCCCAGTTGGATTTGGATCGGGGGCAAGAACAAAGCCAGGGCTACTTTGCCAAGTTAGTGCATCTAAGGCATCTAGAGGTTTGATTTGTACTCCAGCCATTTCCAGCCAAAGCGACACCAAACCTGAACCCAATAATTCCAGCATTTTTTATTCCTCTGTTAGGATCTCAAGCGTTGTTTACTGTGCTAATATACAAGCTTTTTTACAAAAATCAGTATTGAGTCATAATAACTGGTGTTTTTCTCATCTGTAAGTAGGGTGAATAATATTGTTTTCGCGCTAAAGACACGATAAATCGCCGCCTCTATAATAATCAGCCTTTTGTCTTGACAGCGATTCATCGCGTCTCTTGCCTTAACCTACGCGCAGGGTGTCGCAGCCTGATAATAAAAGGCTTTATGCTGTGCGATCGCTCTTGGTAATTCCATAACCTTGAAACAAGGAAAGGGAAAGTATTCAAAATTCTCTCCCTTTTTTCCCTTAATACAACGTGAGTTCGATGAACCTCTCCCGGACAACCTCCCTCTCCCACGGGGAAAGGGAGGAGCAACGAGAAATTAGGGTTTTGGCTCCCCTCTGGGTGTCCAAGAGGGGTTGGGGGAGAGGTCAAAAAAGGGATTGTCGAACTCACGCTAATACACTAATCAGCATTCAAGTTGCATAATCAGAGCGGACATCTTATCCGCCCTACAAGATAGTGAGAAAATTTTAATATGCAAATTAGATGTGTTTTAGCTTACCTACTTTCTTTCTGGATGCGCTGCATCCTCTGGTGAAGGAGTACCCATCCGGTTAATTGTGGCAATCATCTGATACAAACGTCCCAAATCGCGTTGATTGAAGTATAAAATGAGCCGAGGTAATCCAACAGTTTCATCTTGTGCTTCTTGAGGTAATGCCTGACTTTTTTCAATTCTTCCTTGAATAATAATGTCGCTAAAATCAGCATTAAGTTGTTCTAAAAGAGCGTCTGATATATCTGTCTTCAGGCGGATGACTAACTTATTGCTTACATAGCGGCTGGAATGATAAACCTGGTAAAAACGGGTGATAGCGTCACAAGCCACATCCAGGTTATCTGTCACCGTGTAAAGGTTGGGGTCTTCAGGATTGACAAGACCGTTTTGCACTAATTGCTTATCGATATATTCGCTCCAAGAGCGCCAGTAATCACCACCAGGGCGATCGATTAAAACTAAAGGTACTGGCCCAAATTTACCAGTTTGGCTTAATGTCATACATTCAAAGGCTTCATCTTGAGTGCCAAAGCCTCCCGGAAACAAGGCTACAGCATCACTTTCTTTGAGGAGAAACAGCTTGCGGGTAAAGAAATATTTGAAGTTAATTAGCTTGGGATCGCCCTCTATAAAAGGGTTTGCTTGTTGTTCAAAGGGTAACTGAATGTTTAATCCAAAGGAATTTTCTCGTCCAGCACCTTCATGACCCGCCTGCATGATTCCACCACCACCGCCAGTCATCACCATAAATCCTAATTGAGAAACAGCGCGAGCAAACTCAAGGGCCATTTGGTATTCTGGCCTATCTGGCGCTAGACGAGCAGAACCAAAGATGGTGACTTTGCGAACGTGTCGGTAATCATAGAAAAGCTGGAAACCGCGCTCCATATCTGCTAATGCAGCGGATAATATTTTCCAATCGAGACGCTCAATTTCAGTATCAGCTAGACGAACAATAGTAGTAAGTGCTTGCTGAATAAATTGCCGATTTTTTAATGTCGGTAAACGAACGATCAATTCAGCGATATCCGCCTGTAAAGACTCTAATATGTCAAACGACGCAGATGAGGTCATGAGAACTGCTGCAACAATGGCACTATATTTTACGTGAACTACTCACACTCTAGCAAGCGAGAATAGCCTTCTGATGTGCAATTAGCAAATTTATAACTGGTTTTGAAGCTAGGAAATTCTAAAAATCTTTTTGATAAGGCTTGTTGCAATACTTCAACTGTTGGACACCATAACAAGTTCTCTTAGTAGATAGATTGACATAATTTCCCTACTAAGGATAATTGTCATCACAATACATAGCAGATTTCAAGGAAGGTGAGGTACACAATGATTTGTCTGACCCAGATATAAAGCTTGTTTTACTCCTGAATTCTGTATTCTGCGGTATATCGGAGTTTGTGTAAAATGATATAACTTACATCTATAGCGTATATCAAAAGAAAATTTTGTATCTTATTGCCAGATTTTTTAGGAATTAATGTCCATAATAAAAGCACTCTAACCCTAATCTAAGAAAGTAAAAAAGCTCTTTAAATCGCAATACCGTTCAGTTCAACCTAAAATCCTTGGTAGAGACACGAAATGGGACTAGGCTTCTCTACAAGACGCTGCGCGATCGCCCCACTATGCTAATGTCCCGCTGGCTAACGTGTCTTTACAGGTCAAAATCAGTACCAAAAATCCTTAACCCAAGCTTATTTCTCTAAAGGATGTTTGATCGCAAACTATATCAATTACGCTTAGACACATTAATTCATAATGTGAGTTATTTATATAGTGCCTAAATCTTATAGAATATTTTCGCAAATCTAAGTAGGAAGATAGATGGAAGTTTCTGGACGCATCAATTACCCACTGAATCCTCCTCCCCCTCTTGAAGATTTTCCCGTCCTTCAAACTGAAAAATATACCCTACGGCTGGCTTCAACTGAAGAAGAATTAGAATCAATTTTTCGGTTGCGCTTTGAAGTTTTTAATCTTGAACTAGGCTTGGGGTTTTCTGTTTCTAATTTTACCCAGATGGATATAGATAAGTTTGATGCGGTTTGCCATCATTTAATCCTAATCTCCAAACATACGGGTAAAACTATTGGAACTTATCGGATGCAGACCTATATAATGGCTTCTCAAAGACTAGGCTTTGATGCTACCGATATATTTAATCTTAATGGAATTCCCAATTCTGTGCTTCAGGTATCAGTGGAAGTTGGGCGTGTATGTATAGCTAAAGAATATCGCAATAGTCAGGCACTTTTACTACTCTGGGAAGGGCTGGCAAATTATCTCATCTGGAGTAAAAACCAATATTTCTTTGGCTGTGCATCATTACTAACACAATGTCCTGGGCAAGCTACTTGCGCTTATGATTATTTTCGGCAGAATAACTTGATGCATCCAAGTATTTTGGTTTACCCAAATTCACAATTTTGTTTAGAACTGACTCAAAATTATCCAGGTTCATCTAATATTGAAATTCCTAAAATTTTGCAGGCTTACTTGAATATTGGAGCTAAAATATGCAGCCTTCCTGCTATTGACCGACACTTTAAAACTATTGATTTTTTAACTATATCTAATATTGCAGACTTTGGGAGATGGCGTTATCCAAACCCTCTCAAAAAACCCTTACCACAAATATAGCTAGATTTAGTGTATTTTATACTTTATTGACATCTCGGTTTCAAAACAAAATCCAGTTTTGCGGGATTTGATACAACCTTGCCCATTTCTTTTTGTAGTTAATAAAGAAGAGGTGTTGATTGCCAATCTTCCCAATCAAATTAAAGTCCAGTTGGCGATGTTTAACAAATAGGCTTTGCTTGAAGTCTTCGCTATGTCTACGATGGGCGTAGCTGCGACACCTCATCCAGTCCACTTAATTTAGATAATTTGAGAAAACTTTTTAGGAAACCCACTTATGCGCCATCTCAAATTTGCTCCGAGTTGGTTGCGATTTTTAACTATCTTCTTATTGACGATGGGTATATTATTTCGCTTTTCTAATCTTGATAGTAAAGTTTTTTGGCACGATGAAATTTATGCTTCATTGCGAATTTCTGGTTACACAATTAATGAAGCTAAACAGCAACTTTTTAATAATCGTGTGATTGGTAAAGAAAGTTTTGCTCAGTTTCAAGGTGCAAATCCAGAAAAAAGCTTAAATGACACAATTATGTCTTTAGCAAAACAAGATCCTCAACATCCGCCATTGTATTACATAATAGCTAGATTGTGGATGGAAATCTTTGGTAATTCGGTGACGGCTATTAGAAGTTTATCAGCCTGCATTAGTTTGCTGGTGTTCCCTTGTGTTTATTGGCTATGTCGAGAATTATTTAATGTGCCATTATCGGTTCCTGGTGTTGCGATCGCACTCATGGCTATCTCTCCAATTCATCTAGTATACGCCCAAGAAGCACAAGAATATATTCTTTGGTTAGTCACCATTTTACTATCTAGTGCGTCTCTGCTGCGAGCCATAAGGCTAGAAGATGAGCTAGCAGAAGAACGACAAAAACCAGATTTATTCGCTATTTGGAGCCTTTATGCAGTTACTTTAGCGATTAGTCTTTATACATTTCTTTGGAGTGCATTTGTAGCAGTTGCTCACGGAATTTATGTAATTACCGCTGCCAAATTTCAGTTTAATGAAACTGTTAGAACTTATCTGCTAGCATCACTGGTAGCTTTTTTAGCTTTCATGCCTTGGATAACAGTTGTGATTGGTAAATTTTTTCAATTTTTGATTTCAGCAGATAAAACAATGATGCAGTCAGAATTGATACCTATATTTCCATTTTTGCTAATGCAGTTAAGCCGGATTTTTTTTGATATAGACCTTAGTTCCGAAAATTCTCTAGGCTATATAATTGCACTAGCTTTTTTAACTTTAGTAGCATATTCAATTTATTTTATTTGTCGAGCAACTAACTATAAAGTCTGGTCTTTTATCATCACATTAATTGTAGTACCAGCATTACCCCTAATACTGCCAAATTTAATTGCTGGGAGTATACGAGCGTCTATCGAACCATATTTAATACCATCTTATTTAGGAATCCAAATAGCTGTTGCTTATCTATTAGCTACACAACTATATAATGAGAGCGGGGCACGTCGGAGCTTTTGGTACATAATCATGGCATTAGTGATTATTTGTGGTTTAATTTCTTCTAAGGTAAGTTTTCAGGCAGAAACTTGGTGGAATAAGGGTATAAATTATAGCAGCCCACAAGTTGCCCAAATCATCAATCAGAGTAATCGTCCACTTTTGATCGGTGATGCTTTGGGTAATAATTATGGTAATATCTTTTCTTTAAGCTATCTTTTGGAACCAAAAGTACGATTTTTGTTGGTAAATCAAAAAATTCCTAAAATTCCTGATGGGTTTACTGATGTGTTTTTACTTAATCCTTCAGACACTTGGGGTAAAACAATAGAAAAAAAGTATAAATTAAAGACAGATATTGTTTATAGCGATCGCTATTATTCGATTTGGAAATTGGCTAAAGCTCGTAATGTACGCCGACGTAATATCTCATCTAATAATAAATTATCTGCTAATTTATAGCGTGCTATAGCTGTTACCAGATGCTTTAATGACAGCGATTAAACATGATGTAGTTGTTTCATTAAAATACATAATTTTTGTAAAATTTATTGTGAAATTTAGTTATGCGGCATCTCCAACTTGCTCCGAATAGATTGCGATTTCTCATTGTAGTTTTGTTAATGGTGGGTATATTTTTTCGTTTTTTTAACCTTGACCGCAAAGTTTACTGGCACGATGAGACTTTCACTTCATTACGAATTTCTGGTTATACGTCAAATGAAGTTAAGCAGCAAATATTTAATGGTCGCATAATTAATAAGGAAAGTTTTGCCAAATTCCAAAGTCCCAATATGGAGAAAGGCTTACGTGACACAATTATATCTTTGGAAGTAGACGATCCACAGCATCCACCACTGTATTATATACTCGCTCGGCTTTGGGTAGGAATCTTTGGTAATTCGGTGACAGCAATCAGAAGTTTATCTGCGTTTATCAGCTTGTTGATTTTTCCGAGTATTTATTGGCTATGTCGAGAATTATTTAAAGCATCGGTATGGGTATCTGAGGTTGCGATCGCACTCATAGCAATCTCCCCTATTCACTTAGTATACGCCCAAGAAGCACGAGAATATATTCTCTGGATAGTGACTATATTGCTATGTAACGCTTCATTACTACGAGCATTACGATTGGAATCACAACATGGAGTACTACGTATACTAAATTGGGGAATATATGCAGTCACTTTGGTGCTTAGTCTTTATACATTTTTATTCAGTGGATTTGTTGTAGTCGCTCATGGAATTTATGTAATTGCCACTGCAAAATTTAGGTTTACTAGAACAGTAAAAGCTTATCTATTAGCATCTTTTGCAGGGTTTTTAGCTTTTACACCTTGGATACAGGTTGTGATAGTTAACTTGTTGCAATTAAAAAGTTCAACAGCTTGGACAAAAAGACATTTACCCTTAGATGCTTTGATTAAATCTTGGCTTTTACAGTTAAATAGGATTTTTCTGGATTTAGATTTAGGCTTTGAAAATCCCTTTACCTATGTAATTACGCCATTTTTTTTAGTTCTTGTTGGATATTCTATTTATTTTATTTATCGAAAAACTAACTATAAAATTTGGTTGTTTATTGTCACGCTAATTCTGATTCCTGCATTACCTTTAATGCTACCAGACTTACTTTTTGGGGGTATACGCTCACTTGCAGAACGTTATTTATTGGTTTCTTATTTAGGAATTCAACTTGCTATTACTTATTTACTAGCTATGCAGCTATATAATAAGAGTATTGTACGCCGAAGAATCTGGCAAACAATCATGGGACTAGTGATTATTTGTGGACTAGTTTCTTATGGAGTGAGTTCTCAGGCCGAAACTTGGTGGAGTAAGGTTATTAGCTATGGTAATCCACAAGTTGCAAAAATTATAAATCAGGCAACTCATCCACTTTTAATTAGCAATGATTCTGGTATTAATTATGGAAATGTCTTTTCTCTCAGCTATCTTTTACAGCCAAAAGTGCAGTTTCAATTAGTAAGAAACCTTTCTATCCCTAATATTCCTGATGAGTTCACTGATATTTTTTTACTAAATCCTTCGGATACCTGGCGTAAGCAAATAGAAACAAATTATAATTATAAAACTTTTGTAGTATACGGTGACAAAAATTACTTGCTTTGGAAAATAGAAAATCCACGTAGGTAGCGATGTATTTTTGAAAAAATTAGGACTTAACCAAAACTAGACACTGTAGTTATGAGCAATTCATATAAATGAATTCGCGTCAGATAGAGAAGGAACTTAATTGTTTTTCAATTATTATTTGTATAATTTTATATTAAAAAATATTTTCGTATATTCAAAATTATATGGAGATATTTGCTAAAGTCATTATCTTTTATAAGATATTTAAATAGGTTCTTGATTAAAATCAGCTAAAAACAACAAAAATAAATATTAAACAAATTCTCATCTGAAATTAATTTAAGTAATGGTACGATGCTTTAAATTATCCTTTGTGATGAATTCAATGATTCATTGAAAGGTGTTCTATGCAAATAACAGATTTTCTTGGTCTTTTACATCCTGCGATCGCAATTATATTCGTCTTTCCACTTATTGGTACAGTAGTTAATTTTGCTTGGCAAACACGCCAACGCAGATTGCAAATTTTAGCAGGTAGTAAGAGTAAAATTCCTCCAGTGGTGGGTGCAGAACATAAGCAGTTAGGTGAAAGGCTCACAAGTGCAGTTGTTGGATTAACTTTAATCGGATTAAGCTACCCTATTGGTAAAAATATTATCAAAAATCAATTGTGGAATCAAACACCTTTCCAAGTTATTTTTATACTGCTAATATTTGCTGCCACCATCGCCTCATTAGTATTTCTTTATCGGGCAAAACAGCGGGTGTGGCGGGCAGTTTTTGCAACTTTGACTGGTGCAGGTTTAGTAATTATCGGCTGTCAAGATGGAGTCTATCGCCGCACCAATGAGTGGTATTGGTCACATTATTATATTGGCATTACCGCAGCACTGCTAATGATTTTTTCATTAGCAATTGTTCAAGATATTTATCAAGATAAGTCCAATCGCTGGCGTCTTGTCCATACGATTTTAAATTGCATTGCTTTGTTGCTATTTATTGGACAAGGTATGACAGGAACGCGAGACTTGTTAGAAATTCCTCTGAATTGGCAAGAACCCTATATTTATCAGTGTGATTTTGTTAATAAAACTTGTCCAACCCCAAATTCCCAAGCACCAAAATAAGCAGGGGAGCAGGGGAGACAAGGGGACAAGGGGACTAGGAGGAATTATTGAACAAGCCTCTTCCTTGTCTACCTTGTCTCTTCTCCATACCCAATGCCCAATGCCCAATGCCCAATGCCCAATTATAATAATTTATTTGTCTAATCATTGTAGTGGTAAAGTGACAATTACTGTTGTACCAACACCCTGCTCACTTTCTAATTGAATATGACCACCATGTAACTCCACACATTTTTTAACTATAGTGAGTCCCAATCCTGTTCCTTGAATTACACCCACATTGCTGGCGCGATAGAAGGTTTGAAATAGATGAGTTTGATCTTTGAGAGGAATTCCCATTCCCCGATCTTTGATTTGGAAAATTGCGAGGCGATCTTTGCAAATCAAATCAAACCAAATAGTATCACTTTCAGGAGAATATTTAATGGCATTGGAAATCAAATTAGTTAAGGTACAATTTAGTAGGTCTTCATCAATTTGGGCTTGGGTCGATTCACCTTGACAAGTAAAGATAATGCTGTGTTTACTACCTGCATTGAGTTGAAGAATATCTGTGAGTTCGCTACAGAAATTTTCTAAATTTAACAGCGTAGGCTTGTATTCGAGTTTAGCTGCTTCCGTTTTACTCAAGAACAATATCTCATCTAAAAGATTAAGCATCTGGTTGATAGCATTTTGTATTCGATCGAAATATTTAGTTCTGCGGATATCAGTTAGTTTATTGCTGTTGTATTGAAGGATATCTACAGCCGTCTGAATCGTAGTCATAGGGGTGCGGAACTCGTGAGAAACCATTGCTACAAAGTTTGACTTTAACTCGTTGAGTTCCTGTTCTTTTGCCAGCGCTTGACGGGTGCGTTCTTCACTCTCACGTAGTTGGTTGAGAATTTCGCTTCTTTCAATGGCATAGCGAATGGCACGCACTAACCATTGTATAGTGATTTTATCTTTAACTAAATAGTCTTGCGCTCCTTCTGCTAATGCTTGCAGTGCTAAATCTTGATCGTCAACACCTGTTAATACCACAACTGGGATATCAGGTACTGCTGCCATAAATTCTTTCAACGTGTCCAGTCCAATAGAGTCTGGAAGGCCGAGGTCTAACAAAACTAAGTCGAATCTGCGTTGCTTTCGACTCTCTATGTGAGAATTATCAAGGTTAGACGTAGAATTTTCCCTGCTAGCTTCTATCGCCTCAGATAACCGTTCAACATGTAACATCTGCCATTGTTCTTGATCTGAATTTAAAAATATCCGGCGTAGCAGATGAGCATCACTTGCACTATCTTCTACTAATAGAATGTGAATTGTGAGCTTTTCCATAGTACAGGGTTATATCAATTTGTTAGATAATCACCTGATTTCCTATTTTTTAGATAGGGCTAGAATTCATGCGCTTGTTAAAAGGTTAATAAGCGGTTATTAGATACCTATTTAAAGATACCTTAATTTGCGTTGAGGGTAAAATAAAATACTGTTCCTATGTCCGGCCCGGTTTCGACTCAGCCCAGATGCGTGCGATCGCCATACCGCTCAACGATTTTTTTGTAGATAGCTAGACCAATGCCAGTACCAGAAAATTCTCGACGAGTATGAAGACGGCAAAAAACCTCAAATAATTCGCTCAAGATATTGAGATCATTATCCTGAGCGATCGCTATATGTAAATTACTTAGAGCTAGACTGAGGGCAGTATCACAGTCAACGAGAACAAATTCCTGACCGCGAGTACCCACACGATAATAAACATAGCTGCGGTAAGCTACGCTAACGCACCAACGTAGAGAGAGACAATGCAATTTTTGACACAAAAACAAGTGGAGATGTAGTGTAACACCACATTTCCACTCTAAATTTAGTGTATTAGGGTTACAACAAAAGACCCCACGAGCTGATTAAAACTTGGGAAAGTTCAAATTAATTAACGTGACTCAGTTCCTTGATTGGGGCTACCTGCTACACCATCGTTTTCTGGAGCTTCTGGAGTAGCAGTGGATTTAGCATCACTCTTTTGTGCATCACCAGTTTTGCGGATACTTTCCTCGGTAGGGGTTTCGCCGTCAGCAGAAGCAGTAGACGCAGGTTGTTCATTATTAGATTTTTGTTGTTCAGCCATGATTACATCCCTTATTATTTATCTTTGAGATTATCTTAAAAAATTAGGAGTATGAATGCATCTATCCAGATATAGTTATGGCTGATTTTTACCTCTATCGGAAGTATTGTTTAGTATTACTCATGTATGCTGAAAAAATCCAGAAATGTAGAGTTATTTAACCTTACAACCCTTCTTATGGCTAAGGTAGAACCTGGAACGGGTTTTATGTCTAAGATGTTTTTGAAATTGCTTTATTGATAATTGTCAGTAAATGGCAAGCGATCTGAGTCTAGCTAGGCGAATAATATGGTGTGATGATGGTGATACAAACTATCAAAGTCTAATTAATGAACCAGAACAATCTATCGTTACCATCTGGATGTATCCTTCGCAAGGCAACCTCTGGGGATCAGTGGTCGATTCGATTGCTGGTATTTTCAGCCAAACTCGATCCAACCCAATTAAATTGGCAGCAATTTTGGGTAGTTGAATACAATGAGAATCTGATAGCTTGCGGACAGCTGCGTAACTTTTCAGGGGCACAAGAACTTGGTAGCTTGGTCGTTGCATCAGCTTGGAGAGGTCGCGGTTTGGGTAGTTTGCTAACGCAGCATTTGATTAATACAACAGTGCAACCACTTTATCTGGAATGCTTAGGTCAACGGCTGGTGCAGTTTTACAGTCGCTTTGACTTTGTGCCAATATCTTTTGAAGACTTGCCACAATTTCCCAAGACAATAGGCTTATCTACGCTCAAGGAGAAATTTAGATTCTCGCAGTTAGCTAAAAGGCTGCTCAAAGTTCCTGTGGTATTTATGGAATATCGAGGTCAGACTAATTCGTAATTCGTAATTCGTAATTCGTAATTCGTAATTCGTAATTTAAGAGATGCAGAACAAGGCTTGATACAAGATGTTTCTAGTCCTTTACTCTCCCCATTTCCTATTTCAACTTAGAGGTTTAGCAAAAATCGTTAGTAAGACAGGCCCTAGTAAATAATGGTGATTCAAACACAATAACCCAGCAGAGGAGCCAAGAAGTTGACGTTGATTAGGGCTGTAGAGTCTAATTCCACGGGGAGAGATTGGCAATAATTGAGGTTCTGTCTCTTTTTTGGAAGTAATGTCAACCAAATAAAAGCGTCCACCGGGAGAAAGTACCCGTGCTATCTCACTAACCACCTGTTTTGGTTCCAAATAGTGCAAGAAGCTGATAGTACTGAAAACGGCATCAAATTGACCATCAGCAAAGGGAAGAGACTCAGCTTTGCCCTCAATATAAATTAAGCGTGGACGATGGCGGTTGTTCTGTCTTGCTACCCGCAACATATTAGCAGATAAATCCAATCCGGTAGCTTGGAGATTGGGAAACTGAGTAGCAAGGCGCTCAAGCAAGCGTCCAGTACCACAGCCGATATCAAGTACATTTGCTAGCTCTGGTAAATCGACGTACTCCAGCAACCGTTGGTGAATGGCTCGATAAAACACTGAAGGAAAGAACCAATCGTAACTTGATGCCCATAGGTCAAAAAGTAGCTTTTTATTATTGAAAAAGTCATCAGTCATTAGTTTTCGCAGCTTTCTTAAAACTTGATGCTTTTTAAGAGTAAGTTTAGCTGCGCCTCCAAAAATTTGGTTAACAACACAAATTAACTATAGCGGTTCAGAATTAGTTGTAATATCGGGCTTTTGTTGGCTTACTTACACGAAGCTAAAGACGGGCTAATATCTAGGTTCAATGCCAGATAAAATTAATGTTTCTACCAACTTGCGATCGAGGGGTTGAGAGAAAAAATATCCCTGTGCATATTTGCATTTCATCACTTGAAGTTGTGCCAGTTGCTCTAGTGTTTCTACACCCTCTGCTATTACATCTATATTTAGACTCTGTGCTAGAGCGACGATCGCTTGAATAATCTCTAAGTTTTCTCCATTAGCACCAATCTTAGCAATAAAGGAACGATCGATCTTCAAGGCATTACTGGGAAAGCGGTGCAGGTAACTCAAGGATGAATAGCCGATGCCAAAATCATCTAAGTGTAATTGGATATTCATCTCTTGCAGCTGCGATAGCATAAAAGTTGCTAATTGAATATTCTCCATAAGTACGCTTTCGGTAATTTCCAGCTTTAAACTGCCAACTTCTAAACCAGTCTCTTGGATAATTTGGTTAATTTGCTCAATTAGGCTAGGTTGTGAAAACTGCTTAGTGGAAAGATTTACACTGATTGTTAAAGGTGGGTCAGTAGGAAATTGTAATTGCCAAGCACGCATCTGCCGACAAGCCTCGCCTAGTACCCAATAACCAATAGGGATAATCAGCCCAGTTTCTTCTGCCAGGGGAATAAAGCTGTCTGGAGATATTAATCCGTATTGCGGGTGCTGCCAGCGAACGAGAGCCTCGAAGCCAATAATTTTGTAAGTTTCTAATAAAATAATTGGCTGGTAGTAAACCTGAAACTCCTGGCGTTCAACTGCCCGTCGTAGATCCATCTCTAACTCTAATAGCTTTGTAACTTGGGTGTACATGGTTGAGTCAAATATTTCATGGCGTGCCTTACCCAATGCTTTAGCGCGATACATTGCAATGTCAGCATCGCGCAAGAGTTCCTCCGGTCGGTTGTAACTACCCTTGCTCAGGGCGATGCCAATACTGACGGTGGTAAATACCTCGTACCCACTGAGTTGGAACGCAGATGTCAGAACTTCGTGTATCCGCTCCACTACGCTTGTTACGTCATTGGCATTTTGGAGATCGTCAAGCAAAATTGTAAACTCATCTCCCCCTAGACGGGCAACTGTGTCTCCAGCCCGCAGGCAATTTTCTAATCTACGAGCAAGGGCAGTTAGTAGTTGATCTCCAATTGTATGACCGAGACTATCGTTGACAACTTTGAAGCGATCTAAATCTAGAAAGAGAACAGCGAATCTATAATCTGCACGTCGTTTTGTCAGCATGAGCGCCCGTTCTAGCCGTTCCATAAATAAGGCACGGTTTGGCAGTTTGGTTAGTATATCGTGAAAGGCATCATGAATTAATTGCGCCTCTGCCAGTTTTAGAGCAGTAATGTTGCGAGAAATACTTAAAACAAAATATACTGAACCATCGCTAGCCAATTCAGGCACAAGACGGGTATGGTAATGTCTTGTTTGCTGGGCGATCGCTAAACTGCATTCAAACTCCGTTTCTTCCTTGGTTTGGAAAACTTGCCGAAGCTTGCGATCGCATATCCAGCAAAATTCTTCCGGCAGATTTAACTCTGCGTTTGTTTTGCCGATAAATGTTTCGGCTGATATTCCTGTAATGTTTTCAATAACTGGATTAACGTAAACGTAGCGCAATTGAGGGTTAAATCTGGAAATAATATCGGGTGCATTTTCAATTAGTGCTTTGAATTCTTGCTGCCGACGTGCTAATGCTTCCAGAATTTGGTTGCGCTCGGTGATATCCTGAAAGACCAAAACTGCACCCGTGATATTACCGTTATCATCTTTAATCGCTGCAACACTATCATCAATTGGTATTTCTGTACCGTTTTTAGCTATAAGTATCCTCTGTTCTGGTAGATCGATAGTAACGCCAGACTGAAGGACTTGCGTTACAGGACTTT
Source organism: Nostoc sp. DedSLP04 (assembly GCF_034530775.1). Lineage (NCBI taxonomy): Bacteria > Bacillati > Cyanobacteriota > Cyanophyceae > Nostocales > Nostocaceae > Nostoc > Nostoc sp. DedSLP04. The sequence continues at coordinate 17,701 of NZ_JAVRCL010000076.1, forward strand.
CAATTATTATACGAGTTTTTTTAGGAGCAATATTGAATACTTCTGCTGCTTCTTTACCAAACGCATCTGAATAATTCCAACCCGTCAGTACCTCCGCAATTGGATTCATAAAAGTCACAGTTCCAGATTCGTCGCTAGTAATCACAGCATCTCCAATACTTTTAAGTACAGTAGTCAGCCATTGTTCATTCTGTTTTAATTTTTTTTCCGTCCGATGTTTAGAAAGAGTAATTTCAATCGTGAATTTTAATTCTTTTTCTTTAAAAGGCTTGAGAATGTAGCCAAACGGCTCTGTTACCTTTGCTCGATTCAATGTTGATTCATCTGCATTAGCAGTCAGATATATGACTGGAATATTAAAAATATTATGAATTATCTGAGCAGCCTCCACACCGTCCATATTTCCTTTGAGGTGAATATCCATTAAAACTAAATCTAAAGAATCGTCTGCTGCTTTCTTAATTGCTTCTTCTCCAGAATCGGCAAGCCCTATAACAGTGTATCCAAATTTCCTGAGCCGATTTTGTATATCCATTGCCACGATGAATTCATCTTCAACAACTAATATATTTACTGGGTTCATGTTTTTATTGAAAATTTAAATTTATAAATTTTTAGTCGGAAATATAATTTTATACTTTACTCCGTTATTGCTGCTAAAATCGATATTGCCTTTTAGCTGATGTGTTAGACCTTTTACTAATCGCAGACCTAATGATTCTGTATTGTGAAAGTCAAAATCTTGGGCAAAACCGACACCATTATCACTGATGGCAAGTATATATAAGTTTACTCCATCAAAGCGAAAGTCAATAGAAATTTCTCCCCCCTCTGTTTGGGGAAAGGCATATTTTAGGGAATTTGAAATAAGTTCATTGATAATTAAGCCGCAAGGAATAGCTGCATCAATGGCTAGAAAAACCTCCTCAACATTCATTTTCAAGGTAATAGCGCTGGAATTAACGTTGTATGAATAAAATAAATTAGTTACTAAATCTTGGATATAGTCGGCAAAATTAATCCTTGCCAAGTCTTGAGATTGATATAGTTTCTCGTGGATCAGAGCCATTGATTCAATCCGGTTCTGGCTATCTTTGAATACCTCAAGAGCTTGATTGTCCTTGAGATACTCTGCTTGCAGGTTGAGCAGACTAGAAATAATCTGCAAGTTATTTTTTACTCGATGATGAATTTCTTTCAATAGCACCTCTTTTTCTTGAAGCGATGCTTTAATCTGCTCCTCTGCTTGTTTACGCTCCCGTCTCACTAGTGCTTCGCGCAACTCGCGGGCAACAGCAGGGGTTAGTCGCGCTAAATTGCCTTTGATGATGTAGTCATGGGCACCAGCCTTCATGGCGGCGACTGCGGTATCTTCACCAATAGTTCCTGAGACGATAATGAATGGCAGGTCAAGTCCACTTTCCTTAACCTGCTTCAATGCAGCAGGGGCGCTAAAGGTGGGCATAGAATAATCGCAGATAACGATATCCCATGTTTGCTCTTTGATCGCAGCTTTCATGGCTGTGGGTGTATCAATCCGTTCAAAGGTTACTTCGTAGCCACCACGTTGTAGTTCGCGCAGCAGCAACAAAGCGTCGTCTTCTGAATCCTCAACAAGTAATACGCGCAGTGGTACACTCATGTAATTCGTAATTCGTAATTCGTAATTCGTAATTCGTAATTCGTAATTAAGAAAGTCAGCCTTGCATCTATAACCCCTGCCTTCTTTGGTAAGCTATATTCTTGGTGGTGATTCGTTTAAGACAAACCAGTACAATCCTAGTTGTCGCACTGCTTCACTGAATTGGGAAAAGTCTACTGGTTTGCGAACATAGCTGTTGGCTCCCAAGCTGTAACCATTGATTAAGTCTTGCTCCTCTTTGGAGGAGGTGAGAATGACGACGGGAAGGATTTTTGTCCTGTCATCGGTTCGCAGGTGTCGTAAAACTTCCAGACCATCCATTTTAGGCAGTTTCAAATCCAAGAGGATGATATGGGGCATAACGTTCATGTCGCGATCGGCGTATACACCTTTACCAAAGAGATAATCTAGAGCTTCCACCCCATCCCGTGCTACTACTACCTCGTTCATAATATTGTTTTTCTTGAGTGCCCGTAGGGTGAGCGCTTCATCGTCAGGATTGTCTTCTACAAGTAAAATCATGTTGTATTCCTCTAGTTAAAGGGTGAAGTAAAATGTTGCGCCTTGCTCCACTACGCTTTCTGCCCAGACACGGCCACCATGACGGTGAACAATGCGCTGCACAGTAGCTAATCCGATGCCAGTGCCTTCAAACTCAGTCATGGCGTGTAGGCGCTGAAAAGCACCGAAGAGTTTCTCAACATAGGCCATATCGAAGCCTGTGCCATCATCACTGACAAAATATACATGGGTGTTATTTTGCTGTAAAAGCCCAAATTCTATTCGGGCTTTTTGATGTTTACCTGTAAACTTCCACGCATTACCCAGTAGGTTTTCTAGCACGATCCGTAACAGATGAGCATCACCATTAGCAACCAGTCCCGGCGTAATGATAAACTCTACTTGGCGTTCTGGTTGGGTTTTGTGCAACTCTGTAGCGATCGCCTCCACTAGTGCGCTCAGATCGACCTTTTCGTAACGCATCTCACTACGCGTTAATCGTGACAGATTCAGTAAATCGTCAATCAGTTGGGCCATTCGCTGGGTAGCTGCACGCACTCGCTGAAGGTAGTTTTGACCTAATGCGTCCAGCTTGTCAGCATAATCTTCTAGGAGTGCTTGACTAAAGCCATCGATGCTCCGCAAGGGGGCCCGCAGGTCATGAGACACAGAATAACTAAATGCTTCCATCTCTTTGTTAGTGGCTTCGAGTTGTGCTGTGCGTTCTGCAACTCGCTGCTCAAGCTGGACGTTCAGACGCAGAATCTCTGACTCCGCCTTTTTGCGCTCATTAATTTCAGTTTGCAATTCTTCGTTAGTGTTTCTCAGTTCGGCAGTCTGTTTGTTAACCTCTATTTCTAACTCATCGCGAGCCTTTTGCAGAGAATTTTCCATCCGTTTGCGTTTAACGAGTTCCTGATTGGTGATTGTGGCTGCGAAACCGACGATAAGAGAAGCGATAATGCTGCCAAAAATAGTCAGCAAAGTTGTTTGATGAGCGCTGGTGTTCGCTTTTATCGATCGCTGTTTCAACAACTGATTCTCTTCGTTTTCCATAGCTGTAGTCAGCATTCGGATGTCCTCCATAATTTGCTGACCCCGATCTGTTTGAACTATTTGCAGCGCAGACTCTAAATTTTTGCTTCTCGCGTCGATCGTCTGTTCAATCAAAACCAGTTTTTTGGTTATCAGGGGTTCAAGGCGATCGAGCCGCCGCTGTTGATTCGGGTTATCCACAGTCAATTGGCGCAGAGTCTTAAGTTTCTGAGCAATCTCGCCAGTTGCACTGCGGTAGGGTTCCAAATACCGTTCTTTGCCTGTGAGAAGATAGCCTCGTTGTCCAGTCTCTGCATCTTTAATCTGTGACATTACTTCTTTTGTCTTTTCAAGCACCTCGCGTGTATGTGTTACCCATTGAGCGTTTTCTCTATACTGAAGCAAACTAAGATATGAGATGATGCCAACACCAGTCATAATTGCGACTGCTATTACAAAACTGCCTGTATTCTTTTTGTAAATAGCCCATTCCATTTTTTACCTTCCTAGTTGAAAAAATAGCTGCTGGCTAAATTGGTAAAAACGGTGAGCCAGTGCTGTAGAACGGTAACAGTTGCTCTCTACTGGCTATCTTCTTTTGTTTACGTTCGCGAACAGCGTGTCAGAGACAGAGACTGTGCCAATGAGACGAACCGCGATCGCTGCGTTAGTGTCGTTAGGATCGTCACGCGTTCTTGTCTTTGAAAGAGAAGGGTGACTAGCTGTCCAACTACTCGTCATAGTTTTAGTAACTAATACCAAGTTTCTTAACTTTGAGAGCGAATTAGCTCTAATAAAGGATATCCATATTAATTAATGATTGTGACCGTATATTTGCTGAGACATGAGAAGGCAAATAATAACTTTTGTTAACTAATTCAGTATATTTCCGTAGCTATTTTCCCCAAATTTTCGCTTGCATAAATTACACTAAAGTGCTATAAAACACCAGTAATTGCACGTAAAAATCTTTACTCATATTAGCTTGATATTAAATTGATTAATAAATACGTAGACTAGATAGAAACATCAAGTACTATCAGTAACCTGAAAAATTCTGCATCGTTCAGGGATTGAGCCGAAATGTTTGTCAAATAGTTGCAATTTGCTGAAAAGCCTTGTCCTATCTGCCTTTTTGCCCTGAAAATGAGCTTCTTTACTAGAGAAAGGTTACGGGGTTCAGTTTTGGATGGGTTTTTCAATATGAAGTGAAAAGTCAGAACAAATTATCGCGAACTGTAGTACTTGAATGTGTAGTTAACACTAATCTTTCTACCTTTGTAGAGAACCAAAGAAAAAATAATAAGGGACATCCAAAAATTCAATTACTCAATTTTTGCATCCAATAGGAGCAGGGGGGACGAGGGGACGAGGGGGACAAGGGGACAAGGTAGACAAGGTAGCAATATCTCTACCTTGTCTCTCCCCGGACAAGAGCCTTCCCAAAGCGATTGATTATTTTTTTATTTGGAAGTCCCTAAGTGCATAAAACTACAAAACCTAACTGTATTTATTTATAGAGGTTCAAATACAAAAAACTCAATTTAGTTTGAAATTATCAAGGTAAAAAATTATGACAAGCTTTATTCAAGTTCACTCACACAACGATCTACTGCACCCAGTCCGCGAGTGGTTGGAAACGATAGAAATTCATAACTCCAAATTGGCTCATTTTCTATGCAAAGCTATTCCTGCTCAATGTCCCTTTGAGCGAGACATCATGCTGCTTGGCCGGAAGCTATTTCATATTCCACCTATGTGTAAATTAAATCCTCTATACGAGGAAGTGGTTGGTTTGCGTTTTAGAGCGCTCTGTTATCTCGCCGATGAATGTGGTGAAGATATCACAGCTTATTGCTGATCGCCAGTTGGATTGTTCTTCGATCGAGCAGCGATCGGTAATTGCAGATTTACGGTTGTTACTTACTCAGGTTTATACTAAGCTAACGTACACCTAATTAGATGTTTGGCTATTAAGTAGCTAACACTATTGTTGCTTCCCGTATCCTGCTGAAATTATTAAGATCATCATGACGCACATCTTACTGATTGAAGATGAGGTCAAACTGGCACGATTTATCGAATTGGAATTGAATTATGAAGGCTATCAAGTCAGTATTGCCTACGATGGATTAACTGCACTCACCGCAGCCAGAGAGTTGCATCTGGATTTAGTAATTTTAGACTGGATGTTGCCTGGTTTGTCGGGGTGGGAAATTTGCAGCCGCCTGCGGAATATCGCCCAGAAAGTGCCGATAATTTTATTAACCGTCAAAGATGAAGTAAGCGATCGCATTGCAGGTTTAGACGCTGGTGCTGATGATTACCTCGTTAAACCCTTCAGCGTTGATGAATTATTAGCCAGAGTCAGCACTCGCCTACGAAGAAGCAAGTAGAGTACGCAGATGTTTTAGAATTTGAAGACCTAAGTTTAAATCGTCGCACGCGGGAAGTATACCGAGATCGGCGGTTAATTGAGTTAACTGCTAAGGAATTTGATTTACTAGAATATTTGCTGGCCCATCCGCGACAGATAATTAGCTGCGATCGCATTTTAGAGGAAGTCTGGGGTTATGACTTCATGGGCGATGCCAACATCATTGAACCTTACATTAACTACTTGCGCCTGAAACTTGAAGCCAATAATGAAAAATGTCTCATTCAAACTGCGATCGGTGTTGGCTACACATTGCATGATTGAATTGGAGAGAGACAAGCGAAAGACTTTTCAATAATTCTTCCTTATTCCCTCAGTGCCTATTGCCTAAAAGCAAAAGGCTTCACCATAGCAAACTTTGGCGTTTTTGGCAATCTCTACAAAAACTCATCCAACTTAGAGTTAATTATATTAGGATGCACAAAGCTATCATCCAAAATCCAAAACTCAAAGTGGCATGACCTATCTAGAAACAGCAGCGCAGTTCTATGACGAAGTTGCCCAAACCCCGCAAGTTGGACTTTGTTGTGTACAAAGTACGCCTCTGCAACTACCAGGATTGAAAATTTCTTTGCCAATGCAGGAAATGAATTATGGTTGTGGCACCACTGTTCACCCCACTGAACTAGGAAACCAACCTACTGTGCTGTACGTCGGTGTTGGTGGCGGTTTAGAAGCGTTGCAATTCGCTTATTTTTCCCGTTATGCAAGTGCTGTAATTGCCGTTGAACCGGTTGGGGCTATGCGGGAAGCAGCTGCACGTAATTTGGAAATTGCTGCTCGAGAAAACCCCTGGTTCAACACCAGCTTTGTCGAAATCCGCGAAGGTGATGCTTTTAACTTACCTGTTGCTGATGCTAGCGTCGATATCGTGGCACAAAATTGTCTTTTCAATATCTTTGAACCAGAAGATTTAACTCGTGCTTTAAAAGAAGCATATCGGGTGTTAAAACCAGGTGGACGCTTGCAGATGAGCGATCCAATTGCGACTCGTCCCATTCCAGCACATCTTCAAAAAGATGAGCGGCTGAGAGCCATGTGTTTATCAGGTGCACTCACATATCAAGAGTATACTGAAAAAATTATAAATGCTGGTTTTGGTCAAGTTGAAATTCGTGCCCGTCGGCCTTATCGCCTACTAGATTCCCAGACTTATAATTTAGAAGAAAACCTACTTTTAGAAAGTCTGGATTCAGTCTCATTTAAAGTTGTCATTCCAGAAGATGGTGCTTGCATTTTCACTGGAAAAACAGCAATTTATGCTGGTTCTGAACTTTTCTTTGACGATTTGGCAGGTCATATACTTCAGCTAGGTATTCCGGCTGCGGTGTGTGATAAAACGGCTGCTAACCTTGCTGTTAGTAACCCAACAGAAATAATTGTTACCAATTCAACCTGGCACTATAGCGGTGGTGGCTGCTGTTAATTTATTTAAGAAAGAATTCAGATGTCAGGAGCCAGAATGGGCTAAACCTTAGCTATCCGCTAACAGAATGGTTCTGTGCAACTGGGTGATGAATGCACAATTTCAATATTTTCACTAATTACATTCTGAATTCTAGATTCTGAATTCTGACTTCTTTTTTATAAACTCCAAAATGTTGTTAATAAGTCTGTTTTTAGCTACGCTTTTTTTAGCATATTCAAATGGAGCAAATGATAATTTTAAAGGTGTAGCGACGCTGTTTGGTAGCCGAACTAGCAGCTATCAAACAGCAATTTTATGGGCAACTTTCACAACTTTTGCTGGTGCAATAACTGCGACTTTTTTGGCGGGATCGTTAATTAAAAACTTCTCTGGAAAAGGACTATTACCTGATGCGATCGCTAATTCTCCAGAGTTTCATCTTGCAGTCGCGATCGCTACTGGATTGACTGTAATCATTGCTAGCCTCATGGGGTTTCCCATTTCCACAACTCACAGTTTAACAGGTGCGCTGGTTGGCGCTGGATTAGTTGCGATCGGACTACAAGTTAATTTTGCAGCTTTAGGAACTTCCTTTATTTTGCCTTTATTACTCAGTCCAATCGTTGCTATTCCCTTGTCCGCAGGAATTTACAGCTTATCTGGCTATATTAATTCAAAATGGCATCTACCAGTCAACCAAAAAATGATTAATGCTTGTCATTTTTTCAGCGCTGGAATTGTCAGTTTTGCTAGAGGATTCAATGATACTCCTAAGATTGTTTCACTCCTTCTAATTATTGAGTATTTCTCGATTCAGGGAGGAGCGATCTTGATAGCGATCGCAATGGCACTTGGCGGTTTACTCAACTCTCAAAAAGTTGCAATAACCATGAGTGAAAAGATTACTTCAATGAATCATACTCAAGGCTTATCAGCAAATATAGTAACTGGTATTCTGGTCATTGCAGCTACTCGGTTTGGGCTTCCAGTTTCTACCACTCACGTTTCAGTTGGTTCTATTTTTGGTGTTGGATTAATTAACAAAAAATCTAAATCTAATACTCGTGTTTTTTATCAAATTTTCCTATCGTGGATTTTAACTTTACCAACTGCTGCAATTATTAGTGCAATAACCTACAGATTATTGCAAGGTTAGAAAAATTGAAAATTGTTGTGCAATTTTTTAGGAGTAGTAACTAATGCAAACTCAAGCAAAAATTATACGAGATACAGCAGTCACAGCCTTTAAAAATAAACTCAGTTCACCTTTGACAAAAAAAGGAATCACTGTTTTACAAATTAATCTAGGTAAGCGTTGTAATCTTGCTTGTACACACTGTCATGTAGAAGCCGGGCCAAAACGTACAGAAGAACTTTCTCCTGAAATTTGCGAACAATTGATTTCACTAATCCATAAATTTCCTGAGATTAAAATTGTGGATTTGACTGGTGGCGCACCTGAAATGAATTATGGATTTAAGCCACTGGTAGAAGCAGCAAAAGCAACTGGTAAACAAGTTATTGTCCGGTCTAATTTGGCGATTTATTTTGAAGATGGATTTGGTGATTTACCAGAATACTTTGCCCAACATCAAGTAAGAATTGTGGCTTCTCTACCCTGTTACCTAGCAGATAATGTTGATAAAATGCGAGGTACTGGTGTTTTTGATAGTTCAGTCAAAGCTTTGCAGTGGCTTAACCAAATTGGCTATGGTAAAGACCAAAATTTAATTTTGGACTTGGTTTTTAATCCCCAGTTACCCACCGATGAAAAATTTTCTTTAGCTCCCGAACAGAGCAATCTAGAACGAGATTACAAAATGTTCTTACAAGAACATTTTAATATTGTGTTTAACAACCTCTTTACCTTTACCAATTTACCAGTTGGTAGAACAAAAATGCATTTAGAACGAAGAAAACTGTACGCTAGCTATTTGCAGTTTTTAGAGTTGCATTTTAATCCCAGCACAGTTGAACATTTAATGTGTCGCGATGAACTTTCAATTGACTATCTGGGCAATGTATATGATTGTGACTTTAACCAAATGATGAATTTGCCTGCAAAAACTCGCAATGGTGAAACTTTAACAGTTGGCAAATTGTTAGAAGCTGGCAATTTAGACTTAATTAATGAGGTACAAACTGCTGCTTATTGCTATGGTTGTACTGCTGGGTGTGGTTCGAGTTGTGGTGGTGCTTTGCTCTAATGTCTTTTATCGATGAAATTAATCCTGTCAATGCTTTGATTGTGGGAGCCAGCCAAGGTATTGGTTTAGGTTTTGTGAAAAAATTGCTACCCGATCGCACAATAGCTAAAATTTATGCAACTTCTCGTCAACCGAAATTGTCCTCAGAGTTAATAGCTCTTGCAGACGAATGTCCTGAGCGATTAATTTGTTTGGAGATGGATATTACTGACGAGTTACAAATTATTGAAGCTGTTCAAAAAATACATACTCAAGTTGATAAACTGCATTTGGTAGTCAACTGTGTAGGACTGTTACATGAAGATACTTTGCAACCTGAAAAAAGCTTAAAACAGATCAATTCAGAAAATTTGCTGCGCTACTTTCAGATAAATAGTATTGGTGCTGTCTTACTGGCTAAACATTTATTGCCTCTGTTTCGTCATGGAGAACGCAGCGTGTTCGCCACTATTTCTGCTAAATTGGGCAGTATTGGCGATAATCAACTTGGTGGATGGTATGGCTATCGGGCTTCTAAAGCAGCACTCAATATGTTGATGCGAACTGCGGCAATTGAGTATAAAAGAAGTTGTCCGAAAGCATTAATAGTAACATTACATCCTGGTACAACTGATACCCGCCTTTCTCGTCCTTTCCAAAGAAATGTCCCTGCGGAAAAATTATTTTCAGTAGAACGTACTGTTACGCAATTATTGGCTGTCATCGAACAGCTTCAAGACGGCGATAGTGGACAGTTTTTCTCATGGGATGGGAGCAGATTGCCTTGGTAACTGCGTTACGCTGATGCTAATGAAACCTACGTTATTTGTAACCTCAGCCTATGAAGTTTTTTGTGCCAGCAGCCAAAGATGATATCAAAGCAGAGCAGGTGTATAGTGCTCTTGCTCAGTCTCTTAAAGCAGCAATAACCGAAAAGCGTATTTGGAAGTTACAGTGGCGCGATCGCGAAATTGATATGGAATGCGAGGTAGGGAAAGCTTTACCATCCTCTTACCAAAGTGGGAAAGAGCTAGTTTTGGCAATCTTTGAGTGTGAAAACCTTTATAAGATTTGTACTCTTACCCGTGGAGGAGTAAAGGGAGAACCTATTTTGGTTGAAAAAAACTCTCAGTCCTCAGCAATATATTTTTCGGATAATGTACATAATTGACTCTGCATTTGAAGGTGCGATCGCAATGCTAACGTAGTAGATAAAATCGCCCACCAGATATCTCAAGCTATGACTAACATTCAGATTTCCTTACCTGAGTCGATGAAAGTCTTTGTCGAAGAACAAGTAGCTAAAGGCGGTTATAGTTCAGCTAATGAATATCTTCAAGAGCTAATCTTTCAAGACCAACAGCGCAAAATTCAAGAAGGAAAACGCGCTCAGTTGATGGCAAAGCTTCAGACACAGGCTCAACTGAACGATGAAAAGTTTGAAGTCGTTGCAGATAAGTTAGCTGACGAATTTACGCTATGTGTTGGGTCAAATTTAGCAATGCTGTCAGATTATGCTGTGACTCGTGAGAGCATTTACGAGGATCATCCTTAGCAGTGGTATACCTCATAGATACTAATATCCTGGTGCGTTTTATAGATCGCACTTTTGTAACAAATTCTATAGTACAAATATACTTAAATAGATAAAAGTGCGTTAATTTGGTGCTAATGTACCTTGCTTAATAGTAAATTAAAGCTAAAAATGGGAAGTATCTATAATCAAGATTTCTTTAATAATTTAGTTTTGAATCCATCTGAAAGTTTATCTGTAGAGATTAAAAGATGGATCGATCCTCAATCTAAAGAGGGTATGGCGAAGATAGCCAAGGCTTGCATTGCCCTCAGAAATAATGATGGAGGTATATTTTTGATTGGTTTCAACAATGATGGTTTTCCTGATATTCAAGGAGCGCATCAAAATCCAAGAGAAAGTTTTCATTCTGATGTTATTCAGTCTATTGCCAGTAAATTTTGCAGTCAACCTTTTGAAGTAACAATTCACTATCTTAAAAAAGATGGTCAAGAGTATCCAGCATTAGAGATTCCTTCTGGATTTATAACACCTGTAGCAGCAAAGGCTGGCTTAAAGGATGAACAAGGTAAGGATCTAATTAAAGCTCATAGTGTTTATGTGCGAAGTCTGAATACAAATAATACTGTTAGCAGTTCAGAACCTCGCTGTAATGACTGGGAACGCATCATGAATTTATGCTTTGAAAATCGTGAAGCAGATATTGGTCGTTTTTTACGCCGCCATCTTGGTGGTGTCACGCCTTCTCTGCTCCGTGAATTGGCTTTCACAATTGCACAAGGAATACAACCAGAGGAATCAATTGAAGATATACTGCGATGTTATCTTCAAGAAAGTGAAGAAAGATTTAACACCGTAGTTAAAGAACGTAGTATTACTTTACCGGAGCATGGTACTTCGCAGGTAGCATTAATAATTATTGGAGAAGTACCTCTACACTCTGCAAATGAGCAATTCTTTAATCTCTTGAGTTTTAATAATCCTAAATATACTGGTTGGCCTGTGTGGCTAGATAGTCGAGGTTTCGTTGACAAAGACCAACCTTATGTTTATAACGGAGCTTGGGAAGCGCTTATTGTTAGTCTGGATTCAGGTTGGAGCAAGGACATTGACTTCATGCGGTTCGATCCAAAAGGTAAATTTTATCTGAGGCGAGCATTAGAAGATGATATGTCAGTCAAGAATTACGCACCCCCACCTATGACAGTTCTTGATTTTGCTCTACCTGTAATTAGAACGGCTGAAGCTATAGCAGTTGGTATTGAGTTTGCAAAGGCAATGGGTTGTGAGCCAGAAAAAACGCAATTAGCTTTTGCATTTAAATGGACTGGCTTGCGGGGACGTAGACTTAGTTCTTGGGCAAATCAAGAGCGTTCTATTTATTCACAAGGTTCAGCACATCAAGATGAAGTTTTGGCGTTCGTTAATCTACCGCTTGAAACACCTCGCTCGGCGTTAGCACAGTACGTTAATCAGGCTGTTAGCCCTTTGTTTACGATTTTTAATGGATATCAACTGAGTATAGATGCAATCGAAGATTTAACTCGACGGTTGATAGAAAGAAGATTGTAGTCAGAATACTAAGAACTAGGAAACTCTAACTCAGCGTTTCCCCGTCCTAACTGCACCACCTCAGATGGTAGATGTTGCTCTAACCAATCTTCCAAATCAGCCATTACCTCTCGATAATTGAGGTCACGCTGAATTTCGTGATAGGCTTCTGGATACTCAATTCTCAGCTTATCTGTATACTTTACCCGTTGATAAAAGATGTCGCTTCCCACAGGTAAAGCCACTCGGTCTGCACCACCGTGGAGAATCAACAATGGTAATTGCCAATCACCTGCGTGAGCATTAATCCAATCAACTGTTGCAAAAAATTCTGTAGCTAGACGGGCAGTACCAAGGGTATGTCGCAGTGTATCCTGAGCGATCGCAGCTACAACCTGCTGATCTCGTGAAGCAGTACTGATGTCAATGCCTGTATTCAGGGTGAAACGCGGCCACACCCATGAGAGCATTTTTCCTAAAAGTACCCGAATCGGTGAAACCCCAACTTTCCCCAAGGTTGGCGCAAGAGCGATCGCACCCTGCAATAATGATGCTTGTTGGGGATAGCGCAGAATGTAATCTAAGACAATCACCGCGCCTAAACTGTGACCCAAGAGAAAAACTGGATATCCAGGATTTTGAGTCTGAATTAATTGTAAAAAGGCTCCCAAGTCTTCACGAAACTCGCTCCAAGCGTTGATATAGCCTTGCTGACCCGGTGAGCGTCCATGACCGCGCAAATCTAAGGCGTAGATAGCGTATTGCTTGGGTATCAAATGCTCAATTACATTACTGTAGCGATCGCTGTGCGCTCCAAGTCCATGCACAATGGCTAATATTGCCCGGACTTTACCCTCTGGATGCCAGCTTTGGTAATACAGTTCAAGTCCTCCAACACCTGTAAATCTGCCTTCTTTACGAGAAGCTAGGCGATCGCTATGGTCAATCATAAGGTTAATTTTTTACGTATTCTCCCAACAAGCTACTAAAAAGTCAACATTTATAGTAATTACAGTTAATTGAGTTACCCTCATCTATTTAAAGTATCTTGAAAATAATTCCCCAACTTCTAACCGTGGGTTGGTTAATGATCTCTAAACCAGAGTCAGGAGTAAGTGTGATGTTTCAAGCCTTACCAAAAACGATCGCTTTTGAAGAATTCCTCAATTGGAAGCCAGACGGCGGATGTTATGAACTACACGATGGGGTAATTGTTGAAATGCAGCCAGTAGGAGATCATGAAGAGATTAATGGTTTTTTAGCGGGTGAAATCACTTTAGAGTTCAAACGATTAAAACTTCCATACCTCATACCCAAGCAAGCGCTGGTTAAGGTTCCTGACAAAGAATCAGGTTATTCGCCTGATGTGATAGCGATCAATCAAAAGAATCTTTCAGCAGAACCGATGTGGAAAAAGTCTTCAACGGTTACTCAAGCTGCATCGGTTCCTCTAGTTATTGAAGTTGTCAGTAGTAATTGGAGGGATGATTATGCATCCAAGCTGGTTGACTACGAAACTTTTGGCGTTCCTGAATACTGGATTATTGATTATTTAGCTTTGGGCGGTAGAAGGTACATAGGTAATCCCAAACAACCTACTATTTCCATCTATTATTTAATGGACGGTGAGTATCAAGTTAACCTATTTCGGGGTAATGACCGGATTGTATCGCCCACATTCCCAGAATTGAATTTGACCGCCGAACAAATTTTTCAAGCTGGACGTTCAGAAAATCAATTATGACCGCAGTGCTGATACTCCCATAGGGCCACGAGTCACACCCAGCTGATTTTGCAACTTCAACTCGCGCCAGAGTTGGGAACCTGTAATCTCACCTTGCAATAATTGACTATAAAAATGTATTGTTTTACTCACTTGTTCTGGTGTTTCATTCACAAATTCGATGCGAAACTGACGTAATCCCAGTTCTATGAGGCGCTGTACGTACTCGGCTCCAGTTTGAGCAGTGCCGTTAAATACAGTATTGCGACAACCTACATCTGCTTTAATAACGTGTTCGCTACCTACACGGTCTTTTAATTTCACTTCCTGTTTTTCACAAGGTCGTCCACAGTTAGTATAGTCTGTACCCGTTGAGAGAAAGGCGCAAAAAACACAATGCTCCATGTGAAACATCGGTATATGCTGATGGATTGTTACCTCAAACCACTGGGGTGGACAACTAGTGAGCAGGTCTTGTAGTTGGGTAATATTCAGGTCATAAGATGCCGTCAGCCGTTCTAAACCAAAGTGTTGCTGAAAGTAGTCTCCTGTTAAGGGATTAGCAACGTTGAGCGAAAAATCTCCGATACAACGGTCTGCTGCAAAGAATTGCAATTGGTCATAATTTCGTATCAGATAGCCATCCGCTTCCGAGGCGCGTACTTGCTGCAAAATCCAATTTTCTCCCGGTTTGGTAATTCGGGGTGGTGCAACCCAAATTGTGGGGAGTTGGGAATTAGGAGTTAGGAGTGCTGAGTTATCAGTTAAAAGTGAAGAATTTTCTGCTTTGTTTTTTTGCTGTTGCTGGCGCACCATTTGCACCGCTTCTTGGTAGGCACGGGGGTCTTCAAATTCACAATACAGTGTTTCAATACCAGCTTTGAGGGCGGCTTGGAGTTGCTTGAGATTTCGTACTAGGACGATGAGTGAAGGAGATGTAGCTTTAGCTTCCGGCAGGGTGGGAGATGAGGGGAGTAAGTTTTGGAAAGAGACATCAGAAGCTAATTGCCAGCGTTTGGGTTGACTTCGCAATTCTTCCAACTGTGCTACCATTTCCCGCCGCATCCGGTTCAACTCACTTACGGGTAGCATAATAGCGCCGCTGAGGTGGTTGGTTAGTGTTCCTAAACAGAAAGGTGTGTTACCGAGACGACCGAATTGTTCTTTTAAACGGTCTGTATCTAGTGGTTTGGTGTGCGCTTCAACTAGAGAAGTTGCAGATTCTACCTGTACAATATTACCGATTTGATCGCGGGCGATCGCAATCAATGCCTGACCAACTTCTCCATAAATCTCCAAGTCAATCGGACGTTGAAATTGAGGATTCTCGCCAGCAAAACTCTGCCGCAATTGCTTATCGAGTTCTGGATCGCTGGTTTTCCAAATGCGATCGCCTATATGCACTCGGCGCAGGTTCAAGTCATTTCGCCCAAATGTCAGCATGGTTTCTTTACCTTTGGATACCACAGCATAAACCCGGCCGCCTTCTTCCTTCGCCTCTGGATGACCGCAGTCAAACACAATTCCATCTCCCGGTTTTACAGGCGCTTCCAGTTTGACTGTTACCTGTTCGTTGTGAATGCGGCTGACTTCACCTAAATAAACCCCACGTTTTTTGCCAAAGCGGGCGTGAACTAATTCCTGATTATTAATCCCGCCAAACCAGCCCGTGTAGAGTCCGCGAGAAAATGCCATTTCTAGGTTGTAATGTTCTTGGTCTGATTGACCTTTCCCCCCTTCCCTTGTAGGCAAAGAGGGGTTAGGTCTTTCCAATTCTGTCATTACACTATCCAAAGCTTGCCGATAAACACGGGTAACATTAGCAACATACTCTGGAGCTTTCAGACGACCTTCAATCTTGAGACAAGTTACTCCTGATTTCACCAAATCGGGCAGAACGTCTAACCCTGCTAAGTCTTGAGGACTGAGTAAATATTTGCGATCTTTTAAATTCACAACTTCCCCATCGGCAATTAAATCGTAGGGCATCCGGCAAGCTTGGGCACATTCACCTCGGTTAGCAGAACGTCCGCCTAAAGCCTCGCTAGTCAAACACTGACCGGAATACGCTACGCACAAAGCACCGTGAACAAAAACTTCTAAGGGCAGCGAAGTTTCTTGTTGGGCAATCTGCTGCTGAATTTTATTGATTTCTTTGAGAGAACATTCACGTGCCAGCACCACCAATTGACAGCCAAGAGATTTGGCAAATTCGACTCCAGCTGCACTGGTAATTGTCATTTGCGTGGAAGCATGGATGGGAAAATCGGGGGAAAGTTGACGGATGAGACGGCATATACCAATATCTTGAACGATCGCTGCATCCACACCAGCTGCAATAATTGTGCGGAGATATTGCTGTGCTTCTGCTAGTTCTTTGGGAAATATGAGTGTGTTGACAGTGACATAACCCTTTACACCCCGACGGTGCAGGAATGTCATCAATTGGGGTAAGTCCGCCTCAGTAAAATTTTCTGCCCGCATTCTGGCGTTAAACCGATCCAAACCGAAGTAAATTGCATCTGCCCCATTTTCCACAGCAGCTTTAGCACACTCCCAATTACCTGCTGGCGCAAGTAGTTCAGGACGTTGAAGGGAAAGTTGCAAAGGGGAGATATCGCTTTTCATTAGATTTAGGGAGGTTTAACTAGCACCATAGTGATTTTATCGAAGTTATTGAGGGATGGGGCGATCGCTCTTTCATCTGCGGTTCATTCAATCTTCTGGAGGATGCCAACCCGCAAGTACCCAATAACTATGAACTTCTAGTGCATCTGCATCATCACTCAAATGTAGAACTGCAACAGTTGCTCTACCAGTCGGCGTTTTGCCAACAATACGTACACCATCTTCACTCCAGCCAAAATGCTCAAACCAGACTTGAGTACGAGGGTTAAATAGCTTTACCGTTTCGCTCGTCTCTGGATCAAACCCTGTAGTTTTATCACTTTTGTAGCGATTACATAGGGGACAAGCTAACCACAAGTTTGATTCATCATTGCTACCATTTTTAGATATGGGAATAATATGTTCGATTTTCAAACGTGCCATTACTAAACGCTGAGGACTCAAACAATAACCACATCGGTTTCTAGCAGCACTGCGGACACGACGTTCTATTTCTACAGAAATGTAAAAACGGGCCATTGCTGTTAATT
Organism: Nostoc sp. DedSLP04; assembly: GCF_034530775.1. Lineage (NCBI taxonomy): Bacteria > Bacillati > Cyanobacteriota > Cyanophyceae > Nostocales > Nostocaceae > Nostoc > Nostoc sp. DedSLP04. The sequence continues at coordinate 34,876 of NZ_JAVRCL010000076.1, forward strand.
GAGGGCTGGTTTCAAGCCGCGTTCAACAGCTACTTTTAAAGCTCTTGCTTTACTTACTAAGCCATGTCGATAGACCTGCATGAGTTCATCTAGTTGACGAACTTCTGCATCATTCAACTGTCCCTCTCGATGACGCGCTTGCAAGTCACTGAAAACCTCTTGCTGCTCAGTTTCCATCTGCATATCGCACATAGCCAAAATCCGATCGTCCGGTAGAGACTCCAGAGGTAGTTCGGTAATGGCGCGGTCAATCCATTCTAGTAATACATCTTCAAGCCGCCGATGTGTAAAAGCAGCGATTTCCTTTGCTTTTTGTGCCAGTGTTTCAGGGAGTTGAAGGGTGACAATTTCAGCCATTTTCTACCTGCTTGCTTTTACTTATGATTGTATCTGCGATCGCTCTGCATCTTCTGGTTAAAAAATAGCGATCGTTTTTCTTTATTAGCGTGGACGGTTCGTTAAAAAGAGCGATCGCTATTGCATAAACTACAACTCAAATTGGGAATACTGACTAAAGCGCAGGTATTTGCTGTGCAGAATCGAAGCGACTACCTACCAGACATCACGCTACTGAAATTTTAGCAACTAGGAGAGAATTGTGAGTTTACCAGTTACAGTAACCTTTATGCTTGCCGATTGGATTGTCAAAGGACTAACAGATGGAACTCTTGAACGGGTTGGAGGTGTAATTAGGGAAGTAGGCAGTAAGCGAGTAATTACTTGGTTAAGAGAGGTTAATTTATCTCCTTCTAAAGATTTAGTTTTGCAGGTAACTAGTGCAGCCAGTATATTAAACCTGGGTGTCTCAGTTATAGGCTTTGTTGTAATAGCACAACGGCTTAAGGAATTAGAACAACGCTTACAACAAGCACAAAAAGTGTTAAATAACATTAATCGTAAAATTGACCTTAGTTTCTATGCAAATTTTCGTGCTGCAATCGAATTAGCAAATAATGCTTTTACAATGACCAAAACTGAAAATCGTAGAAATAGCGCCCTACAAGCTATTAACCGTTTTTTAGAAGCAGAGCATATTTATGCTGAATACACCGATATCGAAATTGAGCAAAAAAGCCAAATTATTGATGAATATCTACTAACTTTATCTTTAGCTTACCTAGCTGAAGCACGTTGCTATTTAGAATTAGAAGAACATGATACAGCACTTCGCCGGTTTCAAGAAGGAGCAAAAGTTCTCCGTTCACGTATTAAAAAATATATTGACATTGTACTTACTTCTAACCCAGCAGCATACTTACAACCTTGTTACAAAGGTCAGATAGATTTGCGTAGGCTAACACAAATTTACCAGTGGATTAACCCCAATTTAGATGAAAATGCAGTTTTTGATTTGCAACGTGAGAACTTATTTAAAATGGGAGAAGAGTTATATTCTATATATAAATGGGTAGATTCACTCCCACCAGCAATTTTAACTCGTGATGAAGTTCAAGGAGGTTGGTTCGGCCCAGATCATAAGGATTTAAAACAAGAAGCAGATAAACGTCTTCCTAAAGTTATGGAAGCTGTAGAATCTATGATAGAAACCCATCGCCGTTTTAAATCTTACCAAACAGAAGTGCAAGCAATATCCCAATTAGGAATCAGCTTTCATGACTGGCTTAAATTAACTCCGTCTACAGAAATTAAACCAGACGGCGCAGAATTAATGTACATAATTCCATCTAAACCTTTAGAGTTACAGCCTTTCATCTGAACTAATTACAGGATTAAAGATGAATTAATCAAGGTCAAGAAAGTCTCTGGGAGTAATAATCTGGTTTTGATATTCGGCTAGGGACTTGAGTGATAAAAGGTCTTGATCTCCTGTGATTAAAAATTCTGCATTGGCATCTTTAGCAAGTTCTCAAAATTTGTTGTCATCTGGATCTCTACAGATGTTTATTTGAGATTTTATTTCTATAAAGATTCAAATTCAACAAGAAGCAAATTTATTCCATCCATTATTATTGGAAATTTTTCTTCAGGTATATTTAATTCATGAAAACATTTATCTCTATATTTTTCTTTTTTGGTAAAGTTAGTGATGGCTTTAAATAATGGCTTTTTTACTTCGTAGCTTTCTTCGGCTTTAGCAATTGCACGTGCGGGGATTTCGTTATTTACACGCAATATTGAGACTTATCCGAAAATGGTAAATGTATACGGCAAAGGAATTTCAGCGATTACAAG
>NZ_JAVRCL010000077.1:0-37011 GCF_034530775.1 Nostoc sp. DedSLP04
TCCCCAGTCCCCAGTCCCCAGTCCCCAGTCCCCAGTCCCCAGTCCCCAGTCCCCATTTTCCATTTCCAAGGAATTAGCTGCCAATATATGAAATATTTATCTAATATGCGTCACAATTAATACTGCCACTAAAATTCATTGATCAACTACAATCTACTGTAGTCAGGGACAGCCAATTGTGGCACCTTGGATGTTAGTGGCTAGAAGCACCTTGGAACGAATGGGAATAAAGGAACTTCCACTATGCTGATTTGCCCTCAGTGTAAATTTGAAAACCCCAATAGCAACAAATTCTGTCAAAACTGTGGCACATCCCTGACTCACAAGGTTTGTCCTGAATGCGGTACCGATGATGTACCTGTGAATGTATTACGTTGTCATAACTGTGACGCAGAATGTGGAACAGTGTTTTGGGCAATTATTGCTAAAGAAACGACTGGGGAAGCTTTGAGAGGAGAAGGGGATGTCAAAGATGTGGGAGGTGAGGGAGATGAACAAGCAATACCCTCCTCATCTCCTGTATCTCCTACTCAAATTACATTAGGCTCCTATTTAGACTCCCAAGAACGCTATCAATTATTAGATGCGCTACCTACGCAAACGGAAACTGCCATTATTACTGATGTGGGTGTGAGAGTTCTAGACTGTCAGCCGTATCAAATATCACCGATTGAGGCAATCCTAGAAAATCAGGAATCAGATTTGCTCACACCATCAGTGGAAGCGAATGAGATTCCTCGCCTTGCTAAACTTTATATTGCTTTACAATCCCAAAGTGAGCGGAGGATACCGTCGATTCACGACGCATGGCAGCAAGGTGATATACAGGTATTAATAATCGAAAACCGCTCGGATTGGCAGTATTTACTCGACCTGTGGCAAGAAGAAACAACCAGTTCGTTAAAAATTTTACACTGGTGTTATGAAATGACCCAACTTTGGGCAGTATTGGAACCAGTAAATTGTCGTCAAAGCCTTTTAGATTTGTCGAATTTGCGATTGGATGAAGACCAAACGTTGGCACTACAAAGGTTGTATGTGGAATCACCGAATTCTCAGCCTGCCACAGAGTCGTCAGAAGATGTCCCTCGCCAAACATCTGCCATTCCAGAGGAGCCGTTAACTATCCAAGCTTTGGGAAGGGTTTGGCAAGCACTATTTAGACAATCGCAACGGACTCAATTTGGCTCCGTAGTCCAAATGTTGGGGGATTTAGAGGTAGGTAAGATTCAGACGATCGCCCAATTGCGATCGCGTTTGGAGGAAATCTCTGTTGAACTGGAAGCATTAGGAAGCGCAACTTTGCCCCCAATAAAGGAGAACAATACTGCTGTGTCCACTACCCCACAATCAGATGAGTTAGAAGATATCATTAGCAAAACTGATGATATGCCAACTGTGGTGCTGGCGATGCAGTTAAGTAGCTTAGAAGATGCAGGACGCACAGATGTGGGGCGTCAACGTCATCATAACGAGGACTGCTTTGGCATCGAAACCAAAATTCAGAAACTGGAGTTCCCTAAAAGTCGAGTTTTAGAAGGGCATGGTTTGTATATTCTTTGTGATGGTATGGGTGGACATGCTGGCGGCGAGATAGCCAGCGAGTTAGCAGTCAACACCCTACAGGAATACTTTCAAGAACACTGGATTGCCAACCAGCTGCCAACAGAAGATAGCATTCGTGAGGCAGTGTATTTAGCTAATGAGGCGATTTACAAGCTCAATCAACAAGATGCCCGTTCTGGAGTTGGGCGTATGGGTACAACTTTAGTAATGCTTTTAATTCAAGATACTCAAGCAGCAGTTGCTCATGTGGGAGATAGCCGTCTCTATCGCCTGACGCGCAAGCAGGGGCTAGAACAAGTCACAGTAGATCACGAAGTTGGGCAACGGGAAATAAATCGAGGAGTGGAAGCAAGCATAGCTTACGCCCGCCCAGATGCTTACCAACTTACCCAAGCCTTGGGGCCTCGTGATGAAAACTCGATTAATCCCGACGTTGGCTTTTTCGACATCAACGAAGACACTCTTCTGCTGTTGGCATCGGACGGTCTATCAGACAATGATTTACTAGAAACTCATTGGCAGAGCCACTTAGAACCCTTACTTAGTTCTGGTGTTAACTTAGAACGGGGCGTTACAGAATTAATTGATTTGGCAAATCAACACAACGGTCACGACAATATTACTGGTATACTTATTCGGGCAAAAGTACGTCCAAATCTAGAAAGTTAAAGAAGGGACTGGGGACGGGGGACTGGGGACTAGGGACTAAGATAAAATTCTTTATACCCAATACCCAATCCCCAATCCCCAATCCCCAATCCCCAATCCCCAATCCCCAATACTCAGTCCTCTTACCTTATAGGTTACATTGTGGTTAGTCTGACCCTGTTAGAACCGCAACAGAAAACGCCCCTCCAGCAGTGGAGCTTTGAGAACTCCTCCATAATTCGGATTGGTCGAGCGGCAGATAATCACGTTGTTTTAAATGATAGTTTAGTTTCGCGGCATCATCTAGAACTGAGAAAAGTCGGTGATGCTAGCAATGGCGATGCTTGGCAGCTGATTAGTCAGGGTACAAATGGGACTTTTCTCAACGGTATCCTTGTACTTCAGAGTCCGTTACCAGATAATTCCCTTTTGCAATTGGCACAGGGAGGCCCAATATTGCAATTCCAAATTCAGCAGGTAACAGTACTGGAAAATGGTTTGCGATCGCACCAACAAATACAAGGTACAGAAGAAAACGCCGCCGAGACACTTTACTCAGCAGGAAATCTGGCAAATTTATCTTCCACTTGTACGCACGAAGGCAACTCCCCAAACAATCTGTTTTGCATCCACTGCGGTCAACCTCTCTCAGTCCAACAGAGAATTCGCCATTATCAGGTGTTGCGAACTCTCGGACAAGGAGGTATGGGTACTACCTATCTGGCTTGGGATGAGGCTGGTCTGATTGCGGGTGTGCCACAACTGCTGGTGTTGAAGCAAATGAATGCTGATATGCTAAAAATTGTCAAAGCTCAAGAGTTATTTGAGCGAGAGGCGCATACTCTCAAATCCCTTAACCATCCTGGAATTCCCAAGTATTATGACTTCTTTGTAGAAGGTGGAAAAAAATACTTGGCAATGGAACTAATCCACGGACAAGATTTGGAGAAACGTGTCTATACCACTGGCCCAGTGACACCAAACCAAGCGATCGCTTGGATGATCCAAACCTGTGATATTTTAGACTATCTTCATAGCCAAGAGCCTCCACTGATTCACCGCGATATCAAACCCGCCAATTTAATGGTGCGAAGTTCAGAAAATCGTATAGTGGTGCTAGATTTTGGCGCAGTTAAGGAAATTGGCACAGCACCCGGTACTCGAATTGGTGCAGAAGGTTACTGCGCTCCCGAACAAGAAAGAGGACAACCTTTGACTCAATCTGATTTGTATGCAATTGGGCCAACGCTGATTTTTCTGCTCACCGGCGAAAACCCGTTCAAGTATTACCGCCAACGAGGGCGAAACTTCAGGTTTGATGTGGCAAAAGTTCCCACCATTAGTTCCCAATTAAGAGATGTTATCGATCGGGTTACAGAACCATTGCCACGCGATCGCTATCAAAACGCAAAAGAATTGGCTGCGGCTTTAGCTTCCTGCAAAGTTTAGAGAATCGGGAGTATGTAGAGACGCGATTAATCGCGTCTAGGGAGTAGTGAATATTAAAAATTTCTATTCCCTATGCCCTATGCCCTATTTTCTATGCCCTATTCCCTACTCTTCATCCCAAGTTTCTACAGCTAGCAATTCACTAACTGGGTCTTGCATACTAAAGCCAAAGTCAAGCAGTTCTTGTTTCCAGTGCTGCCATTCATTACCATAGAGCAGAGCGATTTTCCAGATGCTATCGCTTGGCTTGATAATATTCGATTCTATGAGTGATTGCACGTTGCGCTGCAATTTCACCATTGGGTGAATCACTTGCTGAGTCATAACCTCGATTGAATTCTGAATTTTGTGGGTAAATGCTTAATTAAAACTGCTTCCCATTCTGCAATTGTTGCCGGCCCGTAGAGTGGTTTAATTTGGTAAAGCTAGTCTTAACTTTTTAACTATACCATAACAAACTCTACTAAGTTACTGATAAATTCGGTTTTGTACGGTAATTACCACCAGAAAATCCCAATTTTACCAAGCAGTCCTTAAACTTTTCGCAGAAGTCAGACAAAAGTTTTGGGAGAAGGAGTAAGGGATGCTTATGTTTACCCTTTTTCCTTTAACTTTTGCCCCTTTTGTTTTTCCTCTTTACGTTTACCTTTTTTCCGCAACAGTGCAACACTACCTTTCGTAAGATATCTATTGTGGACGCCGAGCAGAATAATTAGTCCTCAGGGAAGTTCCACTAAGTAGTGTGACTGAGGACTACTAGGAAAATTCTGTTTGTTTAAATTAGGAAAAATATGCTTGTTGCAGTAGCTATAGGATACGAGCTAATTTGAAAGTTGTTGATTTAAATGTTATTTAGCTTATCGCAAACATCTGGTTTTAGGCAAAATAATTGCAAATCTTTATATAATTTTAATCTTTTGCTCAGAGAATAAGACCTGTTAGGGCACAGGGTAGGGTTTTGCTTTGAGGTATAGGAGCGATGCCTACGGCGGTAAACTACGCATGGCAAAATTGTTGCTACAGCATAGGCTTACCATAAAGTTCTCTCGTCTTCAGAGTCAGCATTTGAAGTTTGTGTAAAAAATTTTTAGCGCGGATGTTAGTTTCTGTTGAGCAGATGGGTATCCTCAGAACGGAGGCTTGCTGATACTTAAGTGTTTACCGCAGCAAGTATGTGACACATGGCTGGTTCAGACGAAGAATACCTAATTACCCGCAAAAAGCAGATTCAGCGGCGACAAAAGATTCTCACGATAGTGTCGATGTTCTCGTTTTTTGGTTCTACGCTATTTGCAGTAATTCCGGCAATCCAACAGGCTACCCAACCTAAGCCAGCAACTGCGTCTGCTTCTCCTGAGTCAGGATTACAGCAACAGGCGCGGGGCTACGAGCTGGTTTTACAACGGGAACCAGAAAACCAACTTGCTTTAGAGAAACTGTCTGTGCTGCGGTTGCAATTGAAAGATTATAAAGGTGCAATAGAGCCTTTGGAAAAGCTGGTGAAGCTGCACCCCGATCGGCAAGATTACAAGACTGTTTTGGCGAATGTGAAAAAGAAAATGGGCGAGTAAGAGCTTTCCTTGTGATCAAGCATTTATCGCCACGAAAGGTTAGTAACTAAGAAGACAGGTTAATACAGCCTTAGAGTGTTAAGTATGCACCAAAAACGGTTACAGCAAGTTATTCATATTTTAATCATAAAAAATAATGAACAAACACTTTATTTTATCTATTGATGATAAATATGAAATTAAGGTAAATTACTTTATCGAGAGCGAAGTAAATCATATTTTCAATACTTATAATTTTTTTAATATTCATCAAACTGAGCGGGCTTTCTATTTTCAATTATGTAAAAAAAATTCTGAAATAGTATTGGGTACAATACATTTTACAGAAATTGCCTCTAATGTATTCAAAAGTCCAGCAAAAGGAACATTTGGAGGATTTGTAATTCAAGAAAATATCGAGTTCAATATTTATGAGCAGTTTATTAGAACTGTTGATGATTATTTATGGTGTATAGGTGCTAATAGAATAGAAGTTATAATGCAACCTATGTGTCATAATCCATCTTTATTTTCTCTCACTTATAATATTATGATAAGGCTCGGCTATGCAGTCGAAAATCATGAGCTTAATTATAATTTAGTTGTGGATAATCTATGCTTTTCTACAAAAATTAATCATGGCAATAGAAAAAGGTTAAATAAATGTTTAAGAGAGGGTTTTACAGGCAAAGAACTTGATTATTCAGTTTATGAGCAAGCTTATTCTGTTATTTTAGAAAATAGGATAAGGCGAGGATTCATATTTTCAATGAACTATGAACAAATTTTACAAATGGTTAATCTTTTCCCCGAAAAAATAAAATTATTTGGTGTCTTTAATAAAAATACAATTGTATGTAGCAGTATATGTGTGGTAATTAATCCTTTAATACTTTATGTCTATGCTTGGGGTGATATAGAGAATATGCAAAATTATAGCCCAATAACACTTCTAGCTAATCATATATATGAATACGCTCAGAAAAAAGCTTTTAAAGTCCTTGATCTTGGTACATCAACAATTTTAGGAGAACCCAATATTGGATTGATGCAATTCAAAAAAAATTTAGGATGCCAAGAATCTCTTAAATTATCTTTTTCAAAAAATTTTAAAAGAATAATTTTCAAAAATTAATAAAATTATAAAAATATGGAAATACGAAATTTAAAAAAATACTACGAAGATTATCTTAATCTTCCTTTTGAAGAGATCCAAATCTCTTATAGAAGAAAGAAAATACTGGAATATTTAGTGACATATAAAGCTCAAAAAGTATGTGAAATTGGTTGCGGCTTAGATCCTTTATTTAACTACATAAGTAGCTTTGAAAGTATACACATTGTTGAACCAATATTGGAATTTTATGACAATGCTTGTGTGATGGCTAAGAGTAGAAGTAATGTCACAGTACATTTAGGTAAATTAGAAGATAACATTGCTTCTCTTTCCAAAGAGAAATTTGATTATATTGTCATGAGTAGTCTTTTACATGAAGTTGAAAATCCAGAAGAGTTATTAAGGTCTATTAATCAAATAAGTTCCGCTAATACTGTAATCCATGTTAATGTTCCAAATGCAAAATCATTTCACCGCATATTAGCTTACGAAATGGGTTTAATAAGTAATATTTTTGAAAAATCTGCTACCCAAAATAAAATGCAGCAATTTAAAACTTTTGATTTGGAAAACTTAAAATCTTTCGTAATTAGTCATGGCTTCTCTATAATTGAATCTGGATCTTACTTTATTAAGCCTTTTACTCATGAGCAAATGCAAAAAATGTATACTCAAAATATTCTTACAAAAGAAATTTTAAATGGATTGTATCTGATGGTTAAATATATGCCAGAAATGGGTTCTGAAATTTTTGTTAATATCAAAGCAAATAAATGATGGAAAGACAAGCTACAATCATAGGAAATAATGTTTCTAGTCTAGTAGCTGCAATTGCCTTAGCAGATCAAGATTGGAAAGTAAAGATAATAAATCCATTATCTAGTTGGGGCGCACATTTTGGTGGTTTAACGTTTCACAACGATCATTTTGATTGTGGGATGACCTTTTTTGAGTTCGATTCGTTTCATCAGTATCAATCTGATGAGGTTTTGAATTATAATCCCAATTTACGAAATGATTCTGGAAGATTTACTTCTTTAATAAAAAGTTATGTAAGTGATTTAATAATAACAAAAGTAGTTCCTCAACCTAAAATGTTTTTTAATGGGGAAATATTTGGTGATTTAATGATTTCTAATAACCTAAGTGTTTTTCAAAAACTTAGTGTTGGAATTAAAGAAGCTATTCAAAAAGAACTGTTAGAAATAACAAGTAATTCTAACAGTTCACTTCATGCTAAGAATAAACTTAAAAATAATTTATTTTTTACTAATAACTTTAACGCAATATCGCTGGCAAATCAGGGTACAACTTTTCACAATCTTTTTATTGAATCTTTTTGCAAAAAAGTTATATATAAAAATACTGCGGATTTTTTAGGAATTTACCATAGAGGTGTATGGCTACCACTTTACTATCCTGAGACTATCTTATCTCAGTTTGAAATAGCACCACAAATTTTAAAATATACAGAATTTTATTATCCATATCAGGGATATGCAGGTACTTTTGTTAATGCTTTATTAATGAAAGCTCAGGATAATAGTAGAATTAATATCGAAAATACAACTATAAAATCTCTTATTTTTAATGATTGTTATCAATTACAGTTAGCTAACGATCATTTTGTTGAGACTAATAATCTTGTGTGGGGCTTAGACCTATTTCCACTTATCAAACTTATTCAAGAAAATCAGCAGCCATTAAGTTATGACAAAGCATCTATAAGCATTTGTTTTATAGGAATTTTAAGTAATATGATAAATAGGGAATTTAGCACCTTATTTATTTTGGATAAAGAATTTATTTCATATAGAGTAACTAATCAAAATATATGTTCCAGAAGCAGTTCGTATCTCACTAAAATAGTAGTAGAGTTTAATACTGATTTCGCAACATCAATAGGAGTTATAGATGAAGCACAAATCAAAACTAGAATAGAATCTGAATTAATTAAATTACATATTATAGAATGCAATACTGATATTCAGTATTTTTATTGTAAGCACTGGAAACATTCATTAATGGTTCCTAGCCAAAATAGTTATGAATGCTTTAATACTGAGAAATCTATGGTATTAAGAAAATTTCCAGAGATTAAACTTATCGGTAATAGCTCTAGTTTTATGTCGTCATCTTTAAATGATCAAATAATACAGGGCTTCCAGGTTGCTAAACAAATGGAGATTTAAAAAATGGGAATATCAAAAGAAGAACTAAATAAAATTGCCTTAGATTATCACACGAATGAAAATATTCCAGACAAGCACATAGAAGATTTGGGTCAGATATATACTATTAAATGGGTTAAAAAGCACCTTCAAGGAAAAACACAAGTTCTCGAATTAGGGTATGGTGAAGGTATTTTTACGACTGCTTTAGTACATGATAATTATAACGTCACTTTAGTTGAAGGATCTTCTGTTCTAATAGATAAAGCAAAAGAAAAATTTGGTCAAAAAGTTGATTATGTTCATTGCTTATTTGAAGACTACGAGCCAGTTAAAAAATTCGACGCAATTTTAGCACTGCACGTTTTAGAACATATTGAGCAACCTAGAGTTTTATTAAAGCAAATGAAACAATGGCTCAAAGATGATGGTGTAATCATAGCTATTGTACCCAATAAAAATTCTATTCATAGGAAATTAGCTGTAATCATGGGTTTACAACCCGCATTAGATACTTTAAGTCAAAGAGACTTATTGGTGGGACATCAGAGAGTATATTCTCTGGAAACGCTTGAAGCAGATATAAAAGCTACCGATTATCATGTGGTAGATTCAACAGGTTTTTTTCTGAAAGTTCTACCAAATTCTATGATGCTTGAATATTCTCAAGATTTATTGAGGGCATTAAATGAAGTATCCACTAGTATTCCCAAAGATTTATTAGCCAATATCGGCGTAGTAGCACAAATTCAAAATAAATAATTAGCAACATCATGAATGTATCCAGATGTAAGCTTATTGAGCTTCCCAAAATTCAAGACTCTCGCGGAAACTTAACTTTTGTTGAAAGTGATAAACATATCCCATTTGACATCAAACGAGTTTTCTATTTATATGATGTGCCAGGTGGTTCAAATCGTGCGGGTCATGCGCTGAACAAATGTCATCAGTTTTTGATAGCAATGTCTGGTAGTTTTGATGTTACCATTTATGACGGATTTCAAAAAAATAACTATCATTTGAATCGCTCTTATTATGGACTTTATATATCTCCTCTAACTTGGAGAGAAATTGATAATTTTTCTTCTGGAGCGGTATGTATGGCTTTAGCTTCAGAACTTTATGACGAGTCTGATTACTACCGTCATTATGAAGAATTCATCAAAGCAGTGAGAAACAAAGATAATGAAAGTTCCATTTCTTGATTTAAAAGCTCCTTATCTGGAACTAAAAGAAGAGCTTGATGCAGCTTATCAGCGCGTCATGGGGTCTGGCTGGTATATTCTTGGTCAGGAAGTAGAAGCTTTTGAAGAAGAGTTTGCAGTTTACTGTGAAACTAAGTATTGCGTTGGGGTAGGTAATGGATTAGAAAGCTTGCATTTAATTTTACGAGCTATGGAAATAGGTGCAGGTGATGAGGTAATTGTTCCAGCTAATACTTATATTGCCACTTGGTTAGCAGTTTCTTATGCAGGAGCAACACCAGTAGCAGTTGAACCAGATATCAATACTTATAATATTGACCATAAGAAAATAGAAGCAGCTATTACTTCCAAAACAAAAGCAATCATAGCAGTTCATCTCTATGGTCAGCCAGCAGATATGGATTGCATCAATGAAATTGCTAATAGACATAATCTTAAGGTTATTGAAGATGCGGCTCAAGCACATGGCGCACGTTATAAAAATCGTCGAGTTGGTAGTTTAGGAGATGCAGCAGGGTTTAGTTTTTATCCTGGTAAAAATTTAGGGGCTTTTGGTGATGGGGGAGCAGTTACTACCAACGATGCTAAATTAGCTGATAAAATTCGTCTGCTCCGTAACTATGGCTCTCGCGTTAAGTATGAGAATGAAGTCAAAGGATTTAATTCACGATTGGATGAATTACAGGCTGCTTTCTTAAGAGTGAAGCTTACGAAATTAGATGAATGGAATGAACGACGCAAACAAATAGCTATATACTATCTAAAATCATTGCAAGAAGTTGTAGATTTAAAATTACCCTATGTCCCAGAATGGGCCGAGCCAGTATGGCATTTATTTGTAATCGCTCATCCTCAAAGAGACAATCTAAAAAATCATTTAGATACTTCTGGCATTGGTAGTTTAATTCATTATCCTATTCCTCCTCACTTGTCTAAAGCTTACATTGACAATGAATGGACTAAAGAAGTACTAGCAATTACAGAAAATATATCAACAAGAGTCCTTAGTTTACCTATGGGATCTCATCTTTCTAATAAACTCTTAGACAGAGTAATAGAAGTATTAAAAAAATGGGGTTCATAAAGTAAATCATAAATCAGGAAGCACTCAATTTTGGAAGAAATATAATTATTCGGTGTCAAAAAGTCTATTATCTGGTTGAGCTAAAAAAATGAGCTAAAAAAAGGGGATGCTCCCAGAAATCAATGCATTTATCATGAGTTTATTTATTAATTGTTTGGGTATACAAAGGAAACAATACTATGTCATTAGCAGAGTTTGAATTAGAAATATTAAAAACCATAGATGCAGGTGATTTAAATTTAGCTCTAAATCTAATTATTCACTTTGCTCATAAAATAGCCTATGGTAAAGCAAGTGTAATTACGATAACTAATGTATTTGGCTCAGTTATTTTAGATAAATTATGTCAACGCATTGGTAACGAACTTCTTAAAAATCAAAAACCTTTTTTTGAAAATCAATATAACTCAAATGATAATCTTATTATATATATAGCTACTCAACTATATAAAACTGGAGGACACACTGCCGTTATTGAGGATTTAATAAAAGCTCGACCAGAGAAGAAACATTTAATTCTGATTACTGATACCTTTAATTCAACTGATCGTTCAGCAGTTGAAGAGAGATTTAGACCCTTGAACGTGCAGATACTTTGGTCAACAAAAGGCACATCAATAGACAAGTTGAAGTGGCTTCAGGAAGCTTTGATAGCCAATCCTGCAAATCAAGTATTTCTATTTAATCATCCACAGGATGCTGTAGCAGTAGCGGCAGTACAGCCAAATTTAACACCAAACTTAATTTTTTATCATCATGCTGGTCATCTTCTTTGTCTTGGCGTATATCTTTCCTATGCACAACATATAGATAGTGACCCCGGTTCTTTCTATAACTGTCGTAATAATTTAGGAATTTCCAACAATATTTATCTTCCCTTAGTGGTTGATAACGTTTCTGATAGGTGTTCCTCTTCTTTTGTTTCAGACGGCCAATTAAGAACTTGTTCTTCTGGCAGTGAAAATAAGTTTAAAGAAATTCCTTATTTATATTCTTATATTCATGAAGTGCCTAAAATAATTGCCTCTACTGGTGGATTTCATATACATATTGGAGATTTATCACAGGATACACTTAGTGTTATAGAAAGAGGGTTAGAGAAATTTAGAATTAGTTTAGAACGATTTATTCACATTCCCTGGGTTAAAAGCTTAGGGAAAGCAATGTCCGAACATAAAGTTGATATATATTTAGAGTCATTTCCTTTAGGCGGTGGTCGTGCAGGTATTGAGGTTATGGCATCTGGTACACCAATTGTAGTTCATAATAATTATCGTTCTCGCCAACTTTGTAGTACAGATATTGCTTATCCAGAAGCTTTTCGCTGGCAAACACCCGACGAACTTTATAGATACTTAAGAAACATTAGTTCTGAAGTGTTAAAGACAGAATCTGTTTATTCGAGAAGACATTATCAAAAAAATCATATACCAAAAATATTACCAAAATTACTAAAAAAAATTGAATTAAGACAAACAACGCCTATCCCAGAGGAACTTAAACCATACTACAAAAATGATTTACAATCATTTTTTGATAAGTTTTTTGCTATTACAAACACTTATGTAATTGAAGATATTTTATCTTTAGGAATACAAGATAATCAGCCTGCACAAACAAACTATTACGATAAACAACAGCATCTAAGTGAAAAAAATATTATAACTAAAGTAGAACGAACAATAAGAAAGGAATCACCTCTTGTTAGTATTTGTATCCCTACTTATAATGGTGAAAAATTTATTGCAGAAGCTCTCCATAGTATTTTAAAACAAAGTTATCTAAATATAGAAATTATCATATCTGATGATAATTCTCGTGACGATACTGTTAATATCGCTAATTTATTCAAGCAAGAATCATGTTTTGAATTCTCAATTTTTCGACATAATCAGTATGGACTAGCTCAAAATTGGAACTATTGTATTTCTCAAGCTAAAGGTAAATATATAAAGTTTTTATTTCAAGATGATTTATTAGAGCCAACTGCTATTGAAGAAATGGTTAATTTGGCTGAACAAGATGAAGAAATAGGTTTAGTTTTTTCGCCGCGAACACTCTTCACTAATATTGATCATACCGTTTATGATTCAAATTTTTTAATGTATCACGAAGCTAAAGATGTACACAAAGCTTGGTCAACATTAAAGACAATTCAATCAGGACAGCAACTTTTACTAGATCCAAATATACTTGATAATCCAATTAATAAAATTGGAGAACCAAGCACAGTACTAATTAGAAAAGATGTTTTTGAAAAAGTAGGATTATTTAATTCTGAGTTTTGTCAACTTGTAGATTTGGAAATGTGGCTCAGAATTATGAGCCAATACCAAGTTGGTTTTGTCGATCAAGTTTTATCTCACTTTAGGATACACCCACAACAACAAACTCGTCGCAATACGGCTTTAAAAGATGCTATTATATTAGATTATAAAAGGTTTTTTCAGACAATTTACAGCGATCAAAGATATCCTCAAGCAACTAGACAACAAGCCCTTTATAGATACGCGGCTTTGAGCGAAAAAAATGCAGAATTGCAGAATTTGCGGAAACAAATAGCAGAAGAATGTCTAAATTCTTCAGACGATCAAATAACAGATATGTACGTGGGTCTGCTAGGTAAAACATATAAAATGTTAGTAACTAGTAGCATCAAACATGAAAGCTTGACTAATGATGAACAGATTTTTGTTAATAATATCGTTACAAGTATATCACAAGGTTTTGATCGACCAAAAGCAATTCAGAGTTTACTAGCAGCTATGCTGTATTGCCGTGCTGACCAGCTACCATTACAGTATGACCTCTCTCACATACCCCGTTGGTTAGTTCAGGACTATTTACAATTCCTATTTTCTTCCCCAGTTCACTTTCAAAAGCCGGGTGAAGCAGATAATTACTATTACTTTCTCCAAGGATGGATTAATTATTTACACACATCGATATTACAAAATTCTGATTCTCAATCGTGGGATAAAATAGTTAGTAATTTTGTGTCAATTTCTAATTTTATTCCACTATATTTTAATGAGCATAATCTTAAAGATATCTATGTTAAACGTGCAGAAATTATAGAATATTTACTAAAAGTTAAGGGTTATGAGGTAGATTACGATTTTGCTGATAGACCTATAACCAGAAAAAAAATTCGTTTGGGTGTCCTGGCTGCACATTTTCTACCTGGTTCTGAAACATTTGCTTACCTACCTGTTTATGAGCATATCAGTAGAGATTTTGAAGTAATTTTGTACTCTCTTAATCAAACTGGTCATCAAC
Organism: Nostoc sp. DedSLP04; assembly: GCF_034530775.1. Lineage (NCBI taxonomy): Bacteria > Bacillati > Cyanobacteriota > Cyanophyceae > Nostocales > Nostocaceae > Nostoc > Nostoc sp. DedSLP04. The sequence goes on from NZ_JAVRCL010000077.1 coordinate 14,070, forward strand.
TAGAGCAATATTGCCAAAGCTGTGCCAACTCCTTTAAACTACTACCACAAGATTTAGTAGAACAGGTAAATATTATTCGTGCTGATGATCTCGATATATTGTTTATTGCTACCAATGTGACGGCAGTAACCAATCAAATCTGCTTCTTATCAATGCATCGGTTAGCCAGAATACAAATCACAAGTGGCGGATCTGTGGTAACAACAGGAATACGGCATATAGATTATTACATTTCTGGTACGCTAACCGATCCATCACCAACGGCAGAACAGCAATATAAAGAAAAGTTAGTGAAACTTGAAGGGTCTGCTCATTGCTTTAGTTATGGTAATGAAGAAGAAAATATAACTGTCAAAGTCGATCGAGAAAGTTTAGGTATATCCGAAGAAACAGTTATTTTTATCTCTGGTGCTAACTTCTTTAAAATTATCCCGGAACTAATTAATACTTGGGCAAAAATAATTTCTGGAGTTTCTAACTCTGTTTTAGTGCTTCTGCCATTTGGCCCGAATTGGTCAAACAATTATCCTAAAAAAGCCTTTGTAAATCAGTTAATTAAAGTATTTTCAAAGCATGGAATACCAGCAGAACAATTAATAGTTTTAGATCCTCAGCCAGTGCCAAATCGACAAGAAGTTAAAGAATACTTTAAAATTGCGGATATTTATCTAGATTCTTTTCCATTTTCTGGAACAACTTCTTTGATAGAACCACTACAGGTTAATTTACCAGTAATTGCTAGACGGGGAACTAGTTTTCGCTCTGCAATGGGGGCTGCAATGGTGCAAGCATTAAATATACCTGATTTAGTCACAGATAGTGAAGAGTCTTATATACAGTTAGCAGTTGCACTCGGCAATAACCCTGAGTTTTGCCAACAAAAGAGCGCCCAGATCAAGGAAAAAATGCAAGCTAATCCTAGTTTTCTAGATAGCCGCGCTTACTCAGCTAAAATAGGCAGCCTCTTTCAAGAACTATTTAGTAAATATCTTGCAGATACTCTGAGTCAAAATTTCCGCTTAGGAGATATTAATCTAATTATTTTCCCAGACTGGTTACAGCCAGAAGATTTACTATATCAAGATTTAGCAAGTGTCATTTCTACTCTCACCACTCACCCAGATAAAAGCCACATAACTCTTCTCATAGATACTCAAAATATTTCTGAAGAAGAAGCCGATATGCTTTTATCGTCTTTGACCATGAATTTACTCATGGAAGATGATGTAGATATAACTGAAGGGCCAGAAATTTCTCTGCTTAGTAAGATGAGTGATACACAATGGAAAACTCTTTTGCTTAGAATTCATACTCGAATTACTTTAGCAACAGATAATCACCAGGCGATCGCACAAGCCAAAGCAGAAACTCTTCCATCCTGCGATGTAGATAGCTTAAGTTTGTAGCAAGCACTTTACTGATTATTAAACAACGTTATAAGGATGCAATGCCAAGGGAAAAACAATAATGACACAGGAACCCGTTTTTGAAGAAAGCAGTGGCAACGTATTTGCTGACCTCGGTTTGTCGAATGCTTCAGAACTTTTTACGCGGGGCAAGATAGGGATTGAAGTACTTCGCCTCCTCTCTCAACGCAATTTGAAACAGCGCGAAATTAGCGAACTTCTTGGCATTCCCCAACCAGAAGTATCTCATTTGATGAAAGGAGAGTTTCAACGGTTCAGTGAAGGCAAACTCCTCATTTTCCTCAAGCGACTCGATACGGAAATCACTTTGCATCTTCGCCCTCATCATACGTCGGGCCAATCTGCTGAAACTGTGATCTCGCTATAGGGCAAAATTCGCCTACGCGGGTTAAAAACCTTACAGTCCACGGAGGTGGACTTTGCTTGTGTAGTGGTAAATCATATATCGCTTTTCATTTGGATGCAATACACTCTAACCTCTCTTTTACAAGGAGAGAGGCATTTGAATTTTACTCCCCTTCCCTTGTAGGGAAGGGGGTGGGGGTTAGGTCTGTATTCCATGCGATTGAGAACCGCTATAGTTCTGCCACATTTGTTCGTAAGCTTTCTCCATTTCACGGGTAAACTGCTTACCATTCCACAACGGGGCTGTTTGCCGAGATGCTTTCAGCTTCAAAGCGACTTGCTGACGTAAAGCCTCATCCTTCCCTAAGCGCACACCCCATTCTATATACTCTTCATCTGTCCAGGCAATACCTTCTGTGATACCCGCATTCACCATCATGGTGTAGCTGTTACGCGCTGCAAATTGTTCGCCAACTCTTGTCACTAAAGGAATACCCATCCACAATGTTTCTAAGGTTGTTGTCGCTCCGTTGTAGGGAAATGTATCTAATACAATATCAGCAATGCCTAAATTAGCACGATGAACTGACTCTGAATGAACTTGTGGTAAAAATCGTAACCGAGAACAATCTACACCTTCTTCTTCGGCAATTTGGTAAAAGAAGCGTTTAATTGTTTCCTGTTCAGCAAGTCCCTTAATCAAAAAGTAGCTGTTAGGTACTTGTTTAATAATTTGCATTTGCCACTTTGTCGTTTCTGGATGGCGTTTATATCCTCTTTGGGCGCTGAGATATACAACGGCATCCATAGGAATATCCAAGTCATCGCGGCGGAGAGTTGGTACACCAACTTCAAAACCATCTACTGCGATGTAAGTTTGAGGTAATCGCCAGATTTTTTCTGTATAGTAATCTTGTGCATCATCTGGCAGTACATAAGGATCTGCAATAAAGTAATCAATTGCAGGTATGCCTGATGCATCCCACCCCAGCCAAGTAACTTGAATGGGGGCTGGCTTGAGTGCCATCACTTCACTAGTAATATCTAGAGTGATGCTATCAAGGTCAATTAAAATATCAATTTCATCTTGATATATCTGGTCAGCAATTTCTAGACCATTCATACCTAATTGACGTGCTTTTCCTGCCTGACCTAAATACCAGTCCTGGAGATAGTCATTTACTAATTTATAGTTAACAAAATAAGTATGAATGTCAAATTTATCTCGATTATGATGCTGAAATAGCCAGCGAGCTAGCCAACCAACAGAATGATTTCTTAAAGCGTAAGATATATAACCAATTTTTAATTTTTTTGAATTAGTAGTTAAAGAGGAATGATTAATAATTTGGCGATCGTAGTTTTTTTCTTTTGATTTAGCAATAGCTTGAAGAGCGTGATTAAAAATTTCAGCTACTTTATTATGAATAGCTCGGAATTCAGCAGGAGTATCTTTAATGTGAGGTATCGCAAAAGATGGTGTAAGCAACCGTAATATTCTTGCTTCTTCTAAAGCAATTGGTTTGGCTTGGATAAACTTTTTATATACAGTTTCTAACTCTTGACAAGTTGTACATATTTCTTGCCAATATCCCCCTGCTGACATTAGACCTCTTAACAGCAAATGGAGTGCAAAAATTTTATCAGCCAAGCCTTCTGATAAGGAATAACACAACTTAGCTGTCTCTATACCCTGGGAATAATTACGAGCATCTTGATAAAAAATCGCTAAATGCCGCAAAATTTCTACATTTTCTGGCTCCAATCGTAAATGCAATTCCAGAAGAGATGATGCTAGTACAGGCTGTAGTAAAGTATGACCAATTTGCAGAGCAGCCGTAAGCAGTATATCGAAGCATTGATAAATATCAGAAAAGTAAGGTAAACAAGCTTCTGCTAAATCTAAATTTATTGGATGTAAAGGAATAGTACTTAAAACTTCTTGTAAAACTTGTGTTAATAGTTCGGTATTGACATTTGCACTTTGCTTTTCATTTAAAAATTTAATTAATCCCCACTCACGCAAATCATCAATTTCTTCCAATTTTTCGAGTTTGAGAGAAAGCAATAAAATCTGGAGTAAATTATTGATATCACTAGGATTAATTTCCCGCATATGCTGACGAATTAACCAGGCTATGGAGTATTGCCTTAGATTTTCGCGCCTTTCTGCTTCTATTTGCAAAAATTCAAACAGTTCAATTGTCCAAATTTCTAAATGCTTTTCGTCTGCCTCTGTCATTGGCAGCATCCAAGTCATTTGAGCTTCTGCCTCTTGACCTTGTAATAATAATATCAATCCTAAATGCCAATAATATGAAACAGCATTTGGTTCTATAGCAATTGCTTGCTCATATAATTTTGACGATTCCAGATAGTTTTCTTGAATGAAGTATTCTTCAGCCTGATTTTGCCAATTATATGTATTAGTAATCATTGTGATTGTTGGGGAAAAGTGTATGGGTAATATATTGTGAATGACTCACATTATGGAAATAAAGTGGATAGAAAAATCTACCCACTTTAAAAAATACATAATTTAGTTAAATGCAAACTACATAAAGAATTAGTTTTGCGATGAAGTGGCTTAACCGAACTATATTCTTACGTAGTAAATCATGTTTCTACTTATTTCAAAGAGGTAAAGTTGGCGGGGCAACTAGGTCCGTTTGCAGTATATGTAGCTGCTGCTACATCTGCACCAGTGTTAACTCTTGCCTGATTTGCTTCACATAAAATAGCTATGGTAGTAGCTTCACTTGTAGCAGCTTGTGTTGCTATACCCACACCACCAACATAACTTTTGAGAGGTGCATTATCAATTACTGTTTTTGCTTGGTTAGTTACAATACTGGCACTAGCACCACCACCATCAATTTTGTATATGTAATTTGTGGTTTGTGTTGCCACACCAAGACCTAACTTACCAAAGTCAGCTTGAGCTGCAAATGCGTTCTGTTCTAAGTAAAAAGCTTGCTGGGCACGGTTCATCGAACCTGTATAAGTTTTAGCTTCTGACTGCTTGGCTTTGTTAGCTTGGTTCAAGAAAGAAGGTAGAGCGATCGCAGACAAAATACCGATGATGATAATTACTACTAGTAATTCAATAAGTGTAAAACCCTCATTTTCATTCTTTTTGTTGAGGATGTGTTGGAGAAACTTAGCTTTTAATTCGGTTTTCATAAGTGTTTTCCTGGAGTAGGAAGTGCTTGGGTGTTCTAGATGTAACTTACCCAGCTGCGATCGCTTTCCTATCACCTCCAGAAAAAAAGTTTGAGGAGATACAATTACACGATCCAGAATCCTTGCATCCGAAATGACACAAACATCACTAAATCTCTGCTGTTGACCAAGGGTGAGATTCTCAACTTCGATTGTGAGAGTATCTTATTCAAACTCAGGTGGCCACAGTTCTGATATTGCCAGTTCCCAACCTGGCAGCAAGTCTGGTAGTGTGAGGATGTCGCCATTGTGCATCACCACTGGATCTTGATTTATTCGATAAACCGTTACTGTCAATTTGTCAGGGTCAATCAATATACCGACTGTAGACCCAAGTTGCAAGAATAGCTGAATCTTCTCTTCAAGTGGTTTGATTCTGTCACTTTTAGATTTAATCTCAACCATCAAGTCTGGAACCAACTCTACAAAATCGCGCTTGGTCTTCTTCAATCGTTCAGCTTTAACAAAAGACACATCAGGGGCACGCAAGTTTCTTTTTTCCGAGTCGTCCTCTTCTATATTCGGTAGAATAAATCCTGCGCTAGAACCAGTTATACGTCCTAGCTTGCGCGACATTACCCAGTTATTCAAAAAGGTAATTAGACGAGCGCCAATTTCCTCTGACTCGTAATCTGATGGCCCCATAACTATGATTTTCCCCTCTACCAGCTCCATCTGCCATTCTGGATGCTCGGTTTGTAGCTGCTCTAAGTCTGTAATAGTAAAAGACATAACACGACAGCAAATACTCTTATAGCTATCATAAATACTCCTCGCACATCAAGCGGCAACATATAAGCGCTGTCTCTGTATTCCCGATTTTTCTAACTTGCGATCGCTTCCCATCTGACGTAGCCAATCACAGTTTATTATGCTATATTAAGCGTAGTCGTTATGAGTTCGTATATTTTCATGACTAACACAACTGTAGAAAACTTGGTAATTATCGGTTCTGGCCCAGCAGGGTACACAGCCGCCATCTATGCTGGACGCGCTAACTTGAAACCCGTTGTATTTGAGGGTTTCCAAGCTGGGGGTTTACCTGGTGGGCAACTAATGACAACGACGGAAGTTGAAAATTTTCCTGGATTTCCTAAAGGAATTACCGGGCCGGAACTGATGGATCAAATGAAGGCGCAAGCGGAGCGGTGGGGGGCTGAACTATATACTGAAGATGTTATCTCAGTTGACTTGAGTCAGCGTCCATTTACAGTGCGATCGCAAGAAAGGGAAATTAAAACCAACAGCATCGTTATTGCTACGGGTGCAACAGCAAAGCGTTTGGGTTTACCCAACGAACACGAATTTTGGAGTCGGGGTATTTCCGCTTGTGCAATTTGCGATGGTGCAACACCAATTTTCCACGGCGCAGAATTGGCTGTGATTGGTGCTGGTGACTCGGCGGCAGAAGAGTCAATTTACCTCACTAAATACGGTTCTAAGGTAAATATGTTGGTACGCACCGATAAAATGCGGGCTTCTAAAGCTATGCAAGACCGCGTTTTGAACAACCCGAAAATCCAAGTGCATTGGAACACAGAAGCCGTAGATATCTTCGGTAACGGTCACATGGAAGGGGTGAAAGTCCGCAATACTAAAACTGGTGAAGAGAGCCAACTGCACGCTAAGGGTTTATTTTACGCCGTTGGTCACAGTCCCAATACCTCTCTATTTAAAGGACAATTAGAACTGGATGAGATAGGTTACGTTGTCACTAAGCCTGGTTCTGTAGAAACCAGTGTAGAAGGCGTTTTTGCTGCTGGCGACGTACAAGATCATGAGTTTCGGCAAGCAATCACGGCTGCGGGTACTGGCTGTATGGCGGCAATGTTGGCAGAACGTTGGTTGTCATCTAGTGGCTTGATTCAAGAATTCCATCAACAACCAGAAACAGCAGATAATGAATTAGAACATCAGCCAGCCAAAAAAACTGAAGCTGAGGAAGAAGCTGGATTTAATTTGGATGGGACGCGCCATCAGGGAGGTTATGCTTTACGCAAATTGTTCCATGAAAGCGATCGCTTACTCCTGGTTAAATACGTTTCTCCTGGTTGTGGCCCTTGTCATACCCTGAAGCCAATTTTAAATAAAGTGGTGGATGAATTTGATAGCAAGATTCACTTTGTGGAAATTGACATCGACAAAGACCGAGATATTGCTGAAAATGCTGGTGTGACAGGAACGCCAACGGTTCAATTGTTCAAAAATAAGGAACTGGTGAAGGAAGTCAAAGGCGTGAAGCAAAAGAGCGAATATCGCCAGTTGATTGAAAGTAATCTTTGAGATAGTAGGTATTGGACAGTTCCCAATATCCAACACCTGCCATAGCCCAATACGTTTGGATTATAAGTTATTGGTGTAGATAATTGGTATTTTAAGACGCGATAAATCGCGTCTCTACATCAGGGTTTTGTTGCTCATTCTGAACTGTATTGCGTCATAGCCGACAACTTTACTGCTCATTTTTTGCATCTTGATACAGGTGCAAAGAATGAGTCTATCTCCTAAATTGAGCTAATTAATATTAATTATCTTGATGAGGATCGCTTGTACTTTGATCGGTTTCTAGGAGCCGTGAAATAAGCATCTCTGGTTTTCTACTAATAATAGACCTAACTTTATCAATAGCAATTACTTCACTGATTTTCACAACCATTTCCCAGAAAGTATCCTCCTCTGTATCTTTGTTGTAAGTTCTATGTTTAAAGGACAATAAATCATCCCAAACTCCGATAATTGTGGCGAAATACCACTTATCTCTCACTAGTATCCAGATTTCTTGTTCTAAGTAAGTCTGTAGAAGAGGTTTCACAATGACTAAGATAATAAAAAATATTGTGCTACATATTAATTAAGTATTAACAGCCAAGACCACAGTTAAAATACTGAAAGTGTGTCAAAAAAATTAAAGGCTGCATCATCAAGAGGACTGATTCGTTGATAAAGATTATCGCGAATATTGTAGGACTCTGAATCGTAGTTAAAAGCACTGGCAAAAATCAGGCATAATTTCACCTCTAACTCAGTCTATATCTGTATCCACGTGAAGTAGTCGGACTTTTATTTAAAGATGTTTACGCAATCCCCTATCTAAATATGTAAAATGGTCAGCGTATCAAGCTTTGCTCCAGGCGATCGCTTTATGGCCATTACAAAACGGCGACTACCAACATTTTTACAGTTCGGCAAAAGTCTCAATCTTTCGCAAAAACTCATGCTCATCGGGTTAGCCATTACCCTATTTTTCATCTTCCTGGCATTTTTCGCTCCCGTATTGCAAGCTTGGGGATGGCTGCAAAACCCCAAAGATTTTCTCTCTAATCCAATTCACGAGCCACCCTCAGCGAAACATTGGTTTGGTACTAGTCGCCTGGGTTATGATGTGTTCTCCCGGACATTGTTCGGCGCTCAAGCTGCTTTGCAGGTGGTAATTTTGGCAACAGCGCTGAGTATGATTATCGGTGTGCCTTTGGGGATGCTGAGTGGTTATCTCGGCGGTAAATTGGATAAAGTGCTGCTATTTATTATGGATAGCATCTACACCTTACCGGGACTACTGCTGTCTGTGACACTGGCCTTTGTGGTGGGTCGTGGGATATTGAATGCAGCGATCGCTATTAGCATTGCCTACATACCCCAATATTATCGCGTTGTCCGCAACCACACCGTAAGCGTGAAAACTGAAGTGTTCATCGAAGCAGCTCAAGCAATGGGCGCTTCCACTTGGGTTGTGCTTTCTCGTTATCTGTTTTTCAACGTCATTCAAAGTGTACCCGTCCTATTTACACTCAATGCCGCTGATGCGATTTTGGTGTTGGGCGGTTTGGGCTTTTTGGGGCTAGGACTTCCCGAAGAAGTGGCAGAATGGGGACATGATTTAAAACAAGCCTTAGAAGCTCTACCTACTGGCATTTGGTGGACTACGCTTTTCCCTGGTTTAACGATGACATTCATGGTGGTAGGGTTATCACTACTTGGTGAGGGGTTAAATGAATTTGTCAATCCCCGTTTACGGAGAGAAAATAGAATCCGACAGTAATCACTGGTCATTAGTTTTGGACAAATGACTAATGACAAATAACAATACAGAGATTTGTATGAAAGATAATCTAACGTTAATTGCTGCCGCTACTGGCGGGTTTATCCTTTCCGTTGCTCTTGCTGGTATCTTAAGAGGTGCGCCAATTACGGCTTGGCAGGAACAATCGAGTTTTCGTACCACAACTGTTGCTAATTTACAGAGAGCGGAGTTGAAAGCCCCGTATCTTAAAATCGGTGATGAAAACAACTTGCACTCAATAGAATAAAAATTTGAGTATTTTTTCGCGCCAAGATGCTAAGTATAGATTTACAAAAAATAATGGCGAATTGAGGGGTGAAATTGAAAAGCAGAGGAGCGCAGAGGTAAGCGCCAAGAGTACGCAAAGGTTTGCTAGGTGGCTATGGTTTGGTCTGAGGATTTTAAAGTGGTGAGTTCTCAAGTAATTGGCATTGATGTCGGGGGAACAGCAATTAAGCTGGGGCGTTTTGCAGATGATGGTACTTGTCTGCAATCTTTGACTGTGGTATCTCCTCAACCAACAACGCCGGAAGCGGTGTTGGCGGTTCTGGTAGATGCGATCGCTCAAATCGATCCAGATAATCAAGCTGTTGCGATTGGTGTTGGTACTCCTGGGCCATCCGATGCCGCAGGACGCATTGCCAAAATCGCCATTAACTTACCTGGATGGATCGATGTGCCTTTAGCAGACTGGTTAGAAGCTAAAACTGGCAAACAGACTGCGATCGCTAATGATGCTAATTGCGCTCTTTTGGGAGAAGCTTGGCTGGGAGCCGGTCGCCACTTTCAAAATCTGATTCTGCTAACTTTAGGTACTGGGGTTGGTGGCGCAATTATCCTTGATGGCAAACTATTTATTGGACATCAAGGAGCCGCCGGGGAATTGGGTTTAATTTCATTAAATCCTGATGGCCCAATTTGTAATAGTGGCAATCGAGGCTCTTTGGAACAATATGCCTGTGCTACTGCAATTCACCGCCGCACTCTCAAGGAACCCATCGAATTGGGTTTTCTTGCCCAACAAGGAGATGCCGCAGCATTGACTTTTTGGCAAGAATATGGTGCTAATTTGGGAATTGGTTTGACGAGTTTGATTTATGTACTCACACCACAAGCGATCGTGATTGGTGGCGGTATCAGTGGTAGCTTTGAGTTTTTCTTACCAAGTGTGAAGGCAGAAATTGAGAAGCGAGTGCAGCCTTTATCACGAGAGGGTTTACAGATATTGCCAGCGGAGTTAGGCAATTTTGCTGGGATAGTAGGTGCAGCAAAGTTGGCATGGCAAAACTATTCAAGATTTTAAATTATGGTTCAAACAACCCCAGCTAGAGACATCTGTCTTTACAAATTAGAAGAAAAATTAAGCTCTAACTACGAGGTAATTTAATTAATTTTACATTACGTAACATAGTTTAATTTATTCTTGCCCACTTACTTAGCAATTCTAACTGATGTTGAAAAGTGAGTGAAAAGCAACTATTTAAGCTTGAATAAACGCTATGTAATGTCAGAAGATGCAGTAAAGATGTTTTTCTGGCAAAAATCATAAAATGAGCATGTTATTCAGAACCAAAGCCAGTCCAATGGCTAAAGGCTTGAAGAATCAGCAAAGAGTCAAGCAAACTTTTACCATAATACTAATAAGAGCTAGCCATCGCTACGTACTAGTGGCATTAATACTCAGCTTGATAATTCTTGCCTGCATTAACATCTTAAAATCTAACCAATCTTCAGTCACCGAGTCTCCTCTTAACAGTAAAGTCCTGAAGATTTGGTCAGATAAAGGTTATACCTTGGAAGAGGATGAAGCGCTCCAGAAGATCATTAGTAACTGGGAACAACAAAGCGGCAACAAAATTAAACTTACTTTCTATACTAACGATGAATTGCCACAAAAGACTCAAAGGGCACTTCAGGCAGGTAATTCACCCGATCTCGTCATAAATAGCAGTGCTGAGAGGGAGCTGTATCCACGTCTTGCCTGGGAAGGTAAATTGGCAGATGTCTCTGATGTAATTGAGCCAGTCAAAAGTATTTATTCTGAAGGTGTGTTGAAAGCAGTTCGTTTATATAACAACGTTGATAAAAAACCGAGTTACTATGCAGTCCCAATTAATCAATTAACAATTCACATCTTTTACTGGCGAGACTTACTAGAGAAAGTAGGTCGAACTCAAAGCGATATCCCTAAAGATTGGGATGCTTTCTGGGAGTTTTGGAAACAAGTGCAGGATGATTTGCGCGCACAGCAAAAACAGAATATTTACGGGTTAGGCTTTCCTTTCTCCACTGGTTCTACGGATACCTACTACTTATTTGAACAGATTTTAGAGGCATACAATGTCCAAATTTTAGACTCCAAGGGTCAACTTCTGCTCAACGATCCCAAGGTGTATCAAGGTATTGTTAAAAGCTTAGAGTGGTATGCGAAATTTTTCCAGCAAGGCTACGTACCACCAGACGCAGTAAACTGGTTAAATCCAGACAATAATCGCAGCTTACTCAATCGTGGCGTGGTTATGACGCCTAACAGTTCGCTCTCGATTTCTGCTGCTGTCCGCCAAGATTCTGACACCTATCGTCACAAGCTTGGTATCTTAGAATTTCCGAATAAACCTAATGGTAAACCGATGCGCTTCTTAGTCTCGATTAATGAAATAGTTTTGTTTGCCGAGTCTAAAAACCAGAAGGTAGCCAAAGACTTTCTCGCATATTTAATTAAACCTGAGATTATAGGAAACTATCTCAAAGCTACCGGAGGTCGGTATTTACCAGTAATGAAGCCTGTTTGGAAAGAGCCTTTTTGGACAAATCCAGCAGATCCTCATCTTTCCACTGCAACTCAAACACTAACTAAAGATACTCGTCCATTTTATATTGTCCAAAATCCTGCTTACAGCCTAGTTTTAGAAGAGAATGTTTGGGGTAAAGCTCTCAATGGAATAGTTGTCAATAGCATATCTCCAGAAGAAGCAGCAGACACGGCAATTGAGCGGATAAAACAAATTTTTGATGAATGGCAGTGAGCTATTTTATTGTTACCTTGTGTTCTGCTACACAGTAATTTCAAGACAAAGAATATCCTGTTGCTTTTTGAACGTATTTCACAACTTTTTCATAAGATTCAGGATTACTCACAGGGTTGATGATAATAGGAATAGTGCCATCTGGCAACCAAAAAGTTATCCTGCCATTCGGTTCGTGACAAAAGGAACTGATGCAGTTGAGATTAATGACATATTCATTTTTTTCGTAAATTATTTTCACCCAGTGGGCACGCTCTAATTCTAATCCTGTCACACATTCTAAATAATCGAGAATTTTTTGATAATCTTCCAGGTTATTTTGTGGGTTAATTATTATGGGAATGGCACTATCGGGTAGCCAAAAAGTAACTCTGCCATTCAGTTCATAACAAAAAGCATGGACACGTTCAAAATTTACTACATATTCTTTCCTCTCGTAAAGGATTTTCACCCAGTACGCCACAACATCTCCTCAAGTCCGAAATTTACGAATGATGCACCCTGGATATCCAAATCTACTGAAGTCTTAAGTTAATGTTGCAATTAATTTTGAATTTTGAATTTTGAATTTTGAATTGTTATGACACCTCCAATGGTGTTGGTGTGCTAGATGTCGAAAGAGAAAGAGCGATCGCTGTTTGAATGAATCCTTTAAATAAAGGATGAGGTGTACTGGGGCGTGATTGAAATTCTGGATGAAATTGGCAAGCAAGAAAAAATGGGTGCTTGGTTAATTCCACAATTTCAACTAAACGTCCATCAGGAGAAGTACCACTAATTACATAGCCAGACTTTAACAACAAATCGCGGTAAGCATTGTTGAACTCATAGCGATGTCGATGTCGTTCATAAATCACATCTTCTTGATAGAGCTTAAAAGCTAAAGTATCAGGGAGAACACGACAAGGATATAATCCTAAGCGCATTGTACCCCCTAAATCCACAACTTCCTGCTGTTCTGGCAATAAATTAATTACTGGATCGGTTGTGTAAGGGTCAAATTCAGCACTGTTAGCATCTGTTAATCCCCCTACGTTTCTGGCCCACTCAATTACAGAGCATTGCATTCCCAGGCATAAACCCAAAAAGGGAATTTGGCGATCACGGGCGTATTTAATCGCGGCAATTTTACCATCGACTCCTCGAACCCCGAAACCTCCTGGTACAACTATGCCATCGACACCTTTAAGATAATTTTCGGCTGGTTCAGTTTCCAATTCTTCTGAATTCACCCAACGCAGACGCAGTTTGCCATAAGTGGAGATTGCAGCATGGTTCAGCGCTTCCACTACAGATAAATAGGCATCACTTAACTGCACATATTTACCAACAATGGCAATTTCTACCTCGTGCTTAGGACTATGCAAACGTTGTACCAAGGTTTGCCACTGCGTCAAATCTGGTTTACGTTGTTCCATTTGCAGCAAGTTCAGCACTTGTTCTGCCATTCCTTCCCGTTCTAGATTTAGCGGTACTTCATAGATACTTTTGGCATCTTGAGAAGTGATAACGCATTCTTCCGGTACATCGCAAAATCCCGACAATTTCTGCTTTAATCCCTTGGGTAAAGGGCGATCGCTCCGACAAACTAAAATATCTGGTTGAATGCCAATGGATCTGAGTTCTTTAACTGAATGCTGTGTCGGCTTAGTTTTCATTTCACCCGCAGAGGCAATCCACGGCACCAAAGTTACGTGCATATACAGCACATTCTGGCGCCCCACCTCTTTACGGAACTGGCGAATTGCTTCCAAAAACGGCAGCGATTCAATATCTCCCACCGTCCCGCCGATTTCTGTAATTACTACAGAAGGATTTGTACTTTTAGCAACTCGCAGAATCCGGTCTTTAATTTCATTGGTAATATGAGGAATTACCTGTACAGTACCGCCATTGTAATCTCCGCGCCGTTCTTTATTAATGACTGCTTGGTAAATTGAGCCAGTAGTCACACAATTTAAGCGCGACATTGAGGTATCGGTAAAGCGTTCGTAATGCCCCAAGTCCAAATCTGTCTCCGCACCATCTTGGGTAACGAATACTTCCCCATGCTGAAAGGGACTCATCGTCCCAGGATCGATATTGATATAAGGGTCGAGTTTGAGAATCGACACCGAATATTCGCGCGACTTGAGCAAACGCCCTAGACTTGCTGCTACAATGCCCTTACCAATACTGGAAACTACGCCTCCAGTAACAAAGATAAACTTAGTCATAGTAGTTTGAATTTCTAACAACTTCTAAAAATACATCCCGTCATTGTGCCACAGTTGTTGTGGTGTCATCTTCTGTGATTTGCTGTGAAAAACCTCTTAGGATTAGTAATATTAGGCTGTATTCTCACCTCCTCGGTAGCATTGGCAGAGCCATCTCTTATAGTCGTTTTTCCCCAGACAAACTACCAGACAAGTGCCCAAAAAATCTTTTTTCTGGGCACTGCACCACCAGATGGTCAGGTTTTGATCAATAGTAAGCCAATTACCCGCAGCAAAGCTGGTCATTTTTCCCCTAGTTTCCCCTTGCAGTTGGGGGAGAATCTTTTTACTGTGCGTTACCACAATCAAGAACTTAAAATTAAGGTGATCGGGCTTAACGCTAGCCCTGAACTACCACAGGGGGTAGCCTTTGCGAAAGATTCTCTGACTCCCGCAGTTGACATTGCCAGATTACCGGGAGAAGTAATTTGTTTTGGCGCGTTAGCGAAGCTCCCCGAAGGGATCGCACCCCCTAACGCTAATGTCTCTGTAACTCTGGCTAATCAAACTATTGCCCTTTTACCCCAACCTCAACAAGCACAACTACCAAGTAATTTGGCAGCTTTGACAGGTCAAAATCAGCCTCATGCCCAGTCTAGCCTAGGCAACTATCAAGGTTGCACTACGGTGGCAACAGCCGCCGATCTGGGAAAACCTCAATTTCAACTGACACTTGACGGCAAGACGATAACTCAACCAGGATCTGGTAAGATTGAAATCCTCTCAAGAGCGCAATTGCCAGTTTTTGAGGTTACAGTAGAGTCAGGCGTTGCTCGTACTGGCCCTAGCACCGATTATTCCCGACTCACACCACTGCCCAAAGGCACACGCGCAACAGTTACAGGTAGGGAAGGTGAATGGTTGCGCCTAGATTATGGCGCTTGGATTAATAGTAAAGAAACCCGCATTCTACCTGGTGCAGTTCCGTCACAAACAATAATTCGCAGTGTCGGATACCGTCAACTCCCTAGTGCGACAGAAATAGTTTTCCCCTTGCAAGTTCCCGTACCTGTGAGCGTGCAACAAAGTGAGGGTGCTTTCGCTCTCACTCTCTACAATACCACTGCCCAAACGGACATAATTCGCCTGGATGATGACCCCCTAATTTATCGCCTAGACTGGCAACAGGAAGCCCCAGGACAAGTAAAATACACCTTTAACCTCAAAAAAGCTCAACAGTGGGGATATAAGCTGAGATACGACGGTACAACCCTGGTTTTGGCTTTGCGTCATCCGCCTAAAATCGGGAACACAAGACGCAAGCTTTTAGCTAATTTCAAGATTGTACTAGATCCAGGGCATGGCGGTAAAGAATCTGGTGCCAGTGGCCCAACTGGATATTTAGAAAAAGATGTGAATTTGGTGGTATCTAAGTTGCTGCGCGATGAGTTGGTGAAGGAAGGAGCAACGGTAGTAATGACACGGGAGGACGACAAGGAAGTTTCGCTAGTAGAACGTCAGGCAATTATCAGTCAAGAAGAACCTGCGATCGCACTTTCCATACATCACAACTCTCTACCCGATGATGGTGATGCCGAAAAAACTAAGGGTTTCGGCGCATTTTGGTATCAACCTCAAGCCCACAGCCTCGCCATATTTTTACAGAATTATGTAGTCAAAAAACTTGGCAGACCTTCTTATGGTGTGTTTTGGGATAACCTGGCGCTGACACGTCCAGCAGATGCGCCATCGGTGTTACTGGAATTGGGTTTTATGAGCAATCCCGATGAATTTGAGCAGGTAGTCAACCCAGAAGAACAGAAGAAAATGGCAAAAGCGATCGCTCAGGGAATTACTGAGTGGGTTAGGAGTGTGAGATAAATTTTGAGGTACAACACTAGTTCCTAATTGTATTTGGTGGAGTGCGATAGACCATGATTACTAAAGAAGAAATTACTATCAAAGTTCCGTCTGAGGTAGCAGAGGCATACCGCAATGCCACTGAAGAAGAACGAGAACAATTGCAACTTAAGATTGCGGCAATTATGCAGTCTCAATTTACAACTCCGAGACTTGAATCCATTGCACGTTTAAGAAACACGATGGATAAAGCTAGTGTTGAGGCACAAGAGCGAGGATTAACGCCTGAAATCTTAAAATCAATTTTGAATGATGACAAATAATCGACGGTTCGTTTTTGATATTAATGTGCTAATTAGTGCATTTTTGTTTAGTCAAAGCAAGCCACGTCAGGCATTAGATCAAGCTCAGGATATTGGCGTTATCTTATTATCAAATTCTGTATTATCGGAGTTAGAAGAAGTTTTATATCGTCCCAAATTTGATAGATATCTCACTAAAGAAAGGCGGCAAGAATTTCTAGAAAACTTAACAGAAAACTGTCAATTTATTGACGTGACTGAGCAGATTAATGAATGCCGAGACTTAAAAGATAACAAATATTTGGAATTAGCACTCAGTGGTCAAGCAGAGTGTATTGTTACCGGAGATGATGATTTGCTAGTGCTAAACCCCTGGAGGGGCATTGAGATTCTGAATGTTCAAGAATTTTTAGCAAGCAAATAAGTAGCAATTACGCTATATCTGACAAACACGACGCACAAAAATCTTGTGTTATAGGAAAGCGTGGTGCGTAGTTTACCGCCGTAGGAATCACCTAAAATAATTGTGTCATCTTATCATACTCATTGTATTTGGTGGAGTGCGATCGCTATTTTTTAGCTAGTTCCTGCTCAATGTTGCGATTGACTTTTATAGGGCAAAACTGCGAATAGGGCATTGGTGATTGTTAACAAGCTGTATCAATTGATAGTCACGCACCTATTTCAAGATAGCCTTTGATAATATCGCTCAAAGGGTTGATAAGTATCTAGGAATTCAAATGTAGTCATTGTAAGAAATATCGCTACTCTCTGAGAGTCTATCAATTCCTTTATTTCGGGTATTGTAATTAGTTCTTCAAACTCAGATTCAATAACAATTAATAAAACATTTATTTCTTCTCTAGAATTATTTTTTATCTCATCGTGCGTTATATAAAATTGGTAAGTAACTTCTTTTTCTAAATCAAAATAACAAAACTCCCATTTATCTGGTAACTTTTGAATATCTTCTACATTGACAAGCAATTCTTCTCTTGCCTTAAAGTTTTTACCTTGCTTAGGAGTAATACACTCTTTATAAGGTTTATCTTTAACATTATGAGAAAGTTGAATTTTCATTTTTTACTGGTATTTTAAATAAATTTTTACAGCTACCAAAAATTATCTTTGCTTTGGGATAAATTCAAAGTAACATCAGTTTTCTGACCTAGCACGGCGATCAATGGGGCGTAATTGCGCCTCACCATAAATATACTGCCCCAAAGCATTAGCTTGCCTAGCGGGTGCCGCTAAATGGACATAAATCTTTGCTTCCTTGAGTAGACGTTGAATGTCATCCCAGTAGAATTCACCGCCACCACCAGTAATAATCACATCAGTTACACGCTCTGGCAACCAGGCTAGAACACGGCTACAGATTTCACGAGAAAACATCTCTGTGAGGTTAGGAAGAAAATCGTCTAAGTTAGTGGGTTTGGTTGCGCTTTTAGGACGGTAATAGCGTTCGCCTCTGGGTTTGTTAACAGCAGAAATCAGTGCCAAAGATTGACTATCAGCACCGTCTATTTCCGCAGCCACCAATTCATAAAACTTGTTCATACCAAAGTCTTCACTCTTAGAAAGATATTTAATAAATCGGAAATTATCCATCATCAACAAATCGACAGTTTGATGTCCAATATCGACGATCGCCACCGAAATTTTTGTAAAATCGGGACTGTTAGGACTTTTCTTAGGTTGAGCTTCAGACCACAACAGGCTACCGTAGCCTTCTGGCATTACCCATACCTTACTGACGTTGAGCGAGACAGATTCGCCTCGGAAGTTCAACACATGAGATCCAGCTACTTGGCTAATCAACTGTGCTTTTTCCTTTTCAAATTGCTCTAAGGAAAGAAAGGGCAGACCTAGTACAACTGAGATATCGTCTCTGAGTTTAAAGTAGCTAGCACTTATTAATACTTTTACTAGTGCAGCTTCTACCTTAGATTGTCCGATTCCTAGATTCGCTCCAAAATCTGCTGCCAGTTGACCTACAGCATATCCATTGCCTTGATATTCCAGCCACAAATTCATTAAAGGATCAATAGCACGAACTTGAAAAACACCACCACGTACCTGTTCTATTGACATTTGCTTAACGTTGGCAGGTACGAACACAACACTACCGGGTTCGCGACTGACACAAGTCTTTGTGGAAATTCTGCCTAAATCAACACTGAGAACAGTTTTTCTGCCAGCATCGCTGGATTTTATAGTGTTGATTTTTTTAGTTGCTGCTATTGCTGTGAAAAGACTTGCATAGTAATCATTAGGAACAATAATTAGCTCCTCTTTTAATTGGTAGAGAACTTGGTTAGTTTGTTCCACTGCGGCTTGAAACCTGTTTAAAGCATCTGTTGTAGGTTCTCTATCAATCTCCCACATTAAGGAAATGAGATTTTGTTGCAGTCGTACTGCTAAACGCAAACAGTCTTTTTCTACTTCATCTAATGCGTGTTGGCGAGTTAAATCATTAATCTGCCTTTTGCTCTGAGCAGCAAATTCATAATATTTATTCTCTAAATTGGCGTATTTGTCTGTTAATTCATTTGCAACTTGTCTGTGATGCTTGCCTGCTTGTCTGTCCTTTTCTCCAGCAGCATGAGCAGTAAAAGCACCTGCGACAGCACCAACTGCCGCCCCTAAAGCACCAAACAGAAGAGGAATTATAAAAATCATACAATTTTTGACTAATTCTCTAGGAATGAGGAGGAAGGTAAAGAAGTTGAGAATCAGGCAGTAACTTACTATCAGTTGATGCTAGTCCTAAAGACTGAGCAATAGCTACTGATTCACGTAACCGTTGCATAGCCCCTTCGATTCCCGGTGCAATTGGACGATTTGTAATTTCTTGATTAATTGCTTCTGATTGGGCTAAAAACTCTAGATTTTTATGGTGTTCATAAATCAGTTCTTTTTCAATTGCTTGTAATCTTTCTAATTCTTGTTGAGTTAAAGATTCATAATAGATTTTCACCGTTTGTTTATGGTCATTGAGGATTTTGAAAAACTCGTAAATCATACCCGCAGTTCCAACAACAGCTAAAACTGGTGCGGCTGCGGTTAAAGCGATCGCAATTGGTGGACAAGCTGCTGCTACTGTTGTGGTTACAAATGCCGTCACACCCCCAACTGTGCCGCTTTTTACGGTATCTTTCAATGTTTCTATAGCGGCTTCTTGTGCATAAATTTCACCCCGAACTACCCGCAACGCGTTAGTTAGTAACGAAAATGGTACTGTCGTCGCTACACCAATTGCTGCTCCCAGGGGCGCGGCTTTAACACCTGCTTTAACTGCACCTGTTAGATTATCAAAATGCCATTTAGCATCTAGTCTCATTTGCTCCTGCGAAGTCATGGGTTTATCGCCACGGGCTAAATTATCTTTGGCGTTTTCCCACTTGATATTTTTGGGTTCGTTTGAGCCGCCTTTGCTATGCGGTTTGATATGACTAGCGTGCTTATCTGATAGGTATTTTTGAGTATTAACATCAACAGATTTGCCATCAATCCCTGCTCTTTGAGATGGAGGGATTTTATCTAACATTTCTTGGGCTTGCACTCTGGTTCTGATCGGATCACCAGATCGAATCCCACCTTTATATAATCTACGGGCTGCACTTAAGGATAAATCCTGTAATTGGGCGTGTTGAGCGTTAATGTTGGCAGCAGCGTTAAAAGCGGAATTACGCTCTTGTTCGTCAGACATGGGAAACCAATCTAGTGTGATCTATTAGCTTATTTTCTTATGGTTCCCATTTGAACACAGATGCGATCGCCTCTGATAAAATCATGAGCATCTTAATCTGTCACATTTTGGCGCGATGCCTGCGGCGGGCTTCGCCTACGCTCTCCCAATTCCTACAGAATAAAGCATTGCTCTCTACACCTTTGTAGCTTCTGCTCTACAATGAAATGAAGAATCTAGCAGCTTAAACAGAGAACAAAATTCTTAATAAACTCAAAAATACTTATCTAAACCAGCTTGTTTCAACACGCCATTTGCAGTATGACGTGATTTTATTTTACTATCAACTACAAAGTTATTATCTGTAATTGGGCTATACCAAATTTCATGATCTCCTTTTCCTTGCCTTTTAAAATAACATCCGGCTTCTGTTAAAAGTTTTTTAACTTCAGGAGTAAAGGAAACACTCATTAGCCAGCCATTTTGATTGATTCATGACGATGCGTTGTTAAGTATAAATCAATGTAATCTTTGTTGTCAGATTCAACTCTATTTAATTCAATAAGTTCTGGAATCATAGCTTTGAGTTTTGCTGTTAACATCTCAATAGTAGAAGCTTCTGTAACCAACCCAGGTAGATTATCACTGCTAGCTACCCAAACATTGACCTCAGAATCCCAAAAAGCGCTTACTTTGACAATAAAAGTATTCATAATTCGCTTTTTTAGCTATCGCACGTATGTAAACAATTTTAATTCAGAACTTTGAAAATTTTGCAAGTAACTTACAAAATCAGATACAATCTTGACTTGTTATCAGGTGCGTAGGCGTAGCCCGTCGTAGACATCGCTGATTTGCCTACTACGGTGAAACTAGTTGAAGTCTGTAGTAAGCTTTTGTCTGTGATTACTAAGTTTTTCGGCTTGCCAGCTTTGCGAACACAAACGCACCATCAGACTCTGGTAGTTGAGTGCGATCGGGAAACTGAGGCGGTATGGCAATATCGGCAAGTGTTTCACTCATACTTTGAAAAGTATTGCAGCTATTTATTTAGTGCTTGACGCTTCTTATAAGGTGTTACTAACTAGTATAACAGCTTGTTCTGTCTTGATTTCAGTGCTTTTACCCTGCCAGAACCGCTTTGATCGCGGGTAGAAATATATGAAATCTGATATTTTGAAACTGTATGTATTTTAAGTTAGGCGGCATAGTAGGTGCGATCGCTATTTTATTGAGTAATGGTAGTGCGATCGCTCAAGATGCAGAAAGATATATCACTGTAGGGCATGATAAATTGGGAAACAGCGTAGCTCTGGACACGGAAACGATTAAGGGCACGATATACAAGCTTTACGGGATCTATGGAGATGGCATCTTCGAGACTACCTTTGATGCATCGTGCAAAGAATCGCGGCTGTTTCGCAATCGCATTGCGATTTACGGCCCAGAAGGACAGCTACTTGAAGAGGATAAAGAAAAAGGAGAAATCCCTTTTGTAGCAAGTTCTTCACCAGGGAAAGGGATGAAAATTGTTTGTCAAAAGATTGGTGCGAGTGGTTGGTAGTTGCTCAATATTTTATGAGTAGGGAATGGGGAATAAGCAATGCACAATGCTCAATGCCTAATGCCCAATTCCCAGCTAAAAAATACTAAGGACAAAACAACGTGTCACGCGTATCTCGTCCTGTGATAGGATTAGTCCCTTTGGCAAGTTTGCACAATTTTTTTTGCTCATCAGGACGCAGCAGCGTATCGGTAAAATCTGCCCCGTCAATGACTGCACCATCAAATCTGGCGTTAGCAGCAAAAGCACCCTCCAGCAGTGCATTTGTTAAATTTGCTCTGACTAAACGAGCCGAGTCTAAAGTGGCATTTCTTAAATCAGAACCTTCCAAATTTGCAGACTCTAAATTTGCTGCAAAAAAACTGACACCGTTCAAATTAGCGTGACTGAAGTTGCTCTGGC
Source organism: Nostoc sp. DedSLP04 (assembly GCF_034530775.1). NCBI lineage: Bacteria > Bacillati > Cyanobacteriota > Cyanophyceae > Nostocales > Nostocaceae > Nostoc > Nostoc sp. DedSLP04. Next base: position 36,164 of record NZ_JAVRCL010000077.1, read on the forward strand.
GAAGATTAGCTTTAGTAAAGCTAGAGTCTGTTAAATCACGTCCTGAAAAATCAGCCTCGACCAAAATTTCCTTATTATATTCGAGTGCCAAAGCTGTTGGAGCAAAACCAACTGTTGCGGTGATGCTAACTATTCCCCAAAGGAATAAGCTGACTATGGTTGCCCAAATTCGGGCGCTTAACTTAGAATTCATGCAGATTTTTACCCAATGGCGAACCCTCCTCCATCTCATTATCCTTGAGTCAGAGATTTTAGCGCAAAAATCCTTTAAAAATATTTTTATGAATACTAATTCAAATTCACACGATGATTTGAACATCGCCTTCGCACGACTTCAGGCTATTGAGTGGGATACGCTGGGAATGGGGGAAAAAGACGAAAGACTTACAGAACTGATGTTAGAATTTCTGTCGCGGGTCAGACAATGGGCAAAGTTTTTACAAAGCGAACAGAAGTATATTTTTCAAAATCTTGCTCTCCAGATTCGCCCTGACATTGAACTCCCGTCTCCCCTAATGCAATGGCTGGAGGAGTTATACAACAGCAACCGGATATCAATCTTCCGTGGCAGTGTCTATGTTGTGCTAGGGGTACGTAATTACTTATTTTGGTGTCGTCTACGGGAATTTGATGCAGTCCCGGCGATTGGTCTTACTGACCCTTATGAGCCGTTCATCACTTTTTTGGAATGCGGTGGTGGCATATATGTCGAACATCACTCTTTTATGGATATTTACCCAAATTATGTTTACTTCAATTTGACTGTTGGGAATGCCACGCCAGCAAGTCAAGAATAACCCTCTTCTGTCACTTTCCGACATAAGCAAGTAGTAAATAACTGAAATTAT
>NZ_JAVRCL010000078.1:0-36562 GCF_034530775.1 Nostoc sp. DedSLP04
TGACCTTTGTGAAGGTTGGCTGCTTGCAAAAGAGACTTAACGGGAAAAGTCAGAAAAGCTTATAAGTTATAGCTCTTTGTTCTCAGGCGTATTAACAAATTATCCAAATCTGCATTAGCTGAAGGTGCTTCCGGTAATGAGCTAGATTGATATGCATCTTGTAACTTATTATGCAGACGTTCATATTCTCTTTGATAAAAAGCTACATTAATATCTGACAAAATAGATTTTTCTGTATCTGTTAATTTTTGGGAGATCAAATCAGAAATATAGGGTAAATTAAAAACCTCATTTAGCTTAACTAAATTAGACTCAACTACTCCTGTTTGCATTAGATAGATACCAGTTAATAGAACTCGGTAAACATAAAGTAATGGCTTAATTCGATGTGTATGTTCTTTCTCAAAAAGTTTCCATTGTGTTGCGGCAAAACCAAAATAATGGTAGCTATGATGACGGGTAATACAATTTTTAGCAATAATTTTCAATTCCTCATGTTCAGGTGAGGTTATTAATATTAAAGGAGAATACAATTGTTCCAACACATAACCATTCTTTTTAAGTAGCATCAAAAAGAATTTTTTTACATCATGAGTTACTAGATCAATTTCTAAAGATTCGCGAACTTCTGAAATTTCAATAGTTTCATTTCTAGTCTGTAATCCCACTACTTCTTGAACTGGTAAAATATGCACACCACGCAAGTCATAATCAGAATCGGGTGAGGGAAAGCCATATAAGTGGGAACCACTAATGATGGCGAATAAAAACGGGTAAGGCTGTTGCCTAATAATTGTGTTAAGAGAAGTTGGAATATTCATATATTTCTAGGTAATTGGATTGCTTGCCCAGAAAATAGCATCATTAGTGTGGGAGCAGACTATGAAATTCAAATTGAGCAAATCTAGTGTGAAAGAGGCTATTTTTCCAGCCTACGATGAATATCGCTCGAAAACTTTTGCGCTATTCTCAGGATATGACGAAGCCACATTCTTTAGTCAACCTCATTCTGACTCGATCTGCTATTTGCTGGTACTTGGGGTATATTGCCTATATCAAATCTTTATCGCTGCGAGAACATAGCACTTAAGCACTTACTTGCTACTATTTTAATGGGAAAATGCGGAAAAATAGCTTTAAAGCTTGAGCTATATTGCTCAAGCATGATTTTATTAACTATGGCTATGTGTTTCACTGATTGGAGTAAAGGTCTGCTATCAAAGTAACCTATTACGCCAAGCAAACGGAGGTTTCATGTCGATATCTAAAGCTATTAACAGCAAGGTTACTTCTCAAAGCAGCGTTGAAAAACGCTTGGAGATAGAACGTTTGGTAGGAGCAACTCAAATAGTTGCACCTAGTGTTGGGAGTGATGTAGTGAAGGGATTAACTCAAACACCTAAATCTCTACCCCCTTGTTACTTTTATGATGACCGTGGTTCCGATCTGTTTGAGCAAATCTGCGATTTACCAGAATATTATCTTACACGCACAGAAACAACGATTTTACAACAGTATGCTGGTGAAATTGCCAAGATAACTGGCGTTTGTGAATTGGTAGAACTTGGCAGTGGTAGTTCTAGTAAAACCCGCATTTTACTAGATGCCTATCAGCAACTAGGCTATCCTCTGCATTACCTACCAATTGATGTGAGTGCAGGTATGTTGGAAAATAGTGCCAAGCAGTTATTGGGAGATTATCCTTTACTCCAAGTTTATGCACTAGCGGGAACCTATGAATTAGCCCTTGCAAAACTCCTACCGACGCAATTACCCAGTCGGATGATTTGTTTTATTGGTAGCAGCTTAGGTAATCTTACCCCTGATGAGTGTGATGTGTTCTTCTCTCAAATTACCAATGCTCTACAAGTAGGTGAGTATTTTTTATTGGGGATAGATTTACGAAAGCCAAAAGAGATTTTAGAACCAGCTTATAACGACAGCCAGGGAGTGACAGCTGCATTTAACCTCAATATGCTAGAACATTTAAATCAGCGATTTGAGGGTAACTTTGACACCAGCCAGTTTGAACACCGAGCATTTTACAATGAAAGCGAGCATCAAATAGAAATGCATTTACGCAGCTTGCGATCGCAAATTGTAGAATTACGCGCTCTTAATCTTAAGGTTAATTTTGCACAAGGTGAGACTATCCTCACCGAAATTTCCCGCAAATTTGATCTTGATCTTATCAAACAGCAACTAACTGCACAAGGTTTATTACCTCTTCATGTATGGAGAGATCCAAATCAATGGTTTGGCTTAATACTCTGTCAGCTGCAAGCATAAAGCAAATCAGAGTATGCCTGATATATATAGTGGTTCTCAGTTGAGTCCAATATATAGCTAACAAAAACAACCCTTCCCTACAAGCATTAGGGAGTAACAATTCAAAGCCTCTCTCCTTTAAGGAGAGAGGTCAAAATGTATGAATGCAAATTTTGATCGACCTAAGCAAGTAAACTAAATGTTTAATCGCTAATTATTGCTGCATCGAAGGTGTAGGAAAAATTCTGCTGAATATAGGAACCCGTGGACGAGGTTTATTTGCTGTTATATTGGTATTAGTAGCAGAAGAGTTATTAGTTACCTCAGAAAGAAGAGATGGTTTGCTATTAGTAGAATTGGTAAAATCACTTAATTGGGTAGCCGGAGGTGAACTTGAAGATATGGAAGTAACATTCTTAAGATTTTGATTGTTGGTTTTTACCGGAGTTTGAGCTTGAGATGGAGTAACAAGGAAAGTTGAACTTGTTCCTAATACCAGTACGAGCAAATGAGAAATATATTGTTGCATAGGGATTGGAATTGATTATATGCGTTGAGAAGTATTCAGAGCTTAAAGAAGTTGTGTTTGTTCTCAGTTAGAAATAAAACTGCAATTTTTCCATATAGTCATAACGCTGTTGTCCAATAAACTTGAACACAGCGATTTCAAATGAACAGACTATTAATGCTTAGTACATTAATTCGCTAACAACAATCTAATTTTCTCAATCAATAGCAAGCTAAACTCTCTTTTATAAAATAAAGAGAGCGGTTATTTTAAGACTACTGAATCTGTCTGAAAAAAGTTAGCAAATAGATACACCTGGAATAATTGACGTTTTTTAATCAACTAAGCCAGCACAACTTTTAATATTGTATTTATATTTAACTTTTTAATAAAAGAGGAATGTTACTGAATTTTTAAAAAAAACTGATTTATCTAAAATCAACTCTCACTCGCATATTTAACTAACTAAAGCAAAAAGTATATGAATTTTTAATAAAACCTAAGTTTGATAAAGTAGTTTTCAGAACGCTTTGCTGCAATTAAAACAGAAATATAAATAACATCATTAGGAAGATTAAGGGATGCCTACGTAAGAGGAAAGGGGGCAAGAATTAGGGAAATTACAACATCTTGCTTCCCTTCTCCTTGCTCCCCTATCTCTCTAATCTGAATTATTATCAAAAAGCTTTACAGCTTGGTGCCACACTCAGCGCAAAAATTGTGAGTGGGAGCGTTTTTGGCATTGCAATGGCTACAATACACTGGCTCGGCTGCCGCTTTCGGTGGTTGCTTCTGTAAGCCGACCATTTGAGCGTTGCTCTTACCAGGGGCTACCATTGGATAGCAGTTTTCATCTCTGGTGACGTGGACATTTAAGATTACTGGCCCTTTGTGTGCCAGCATTTCGGCGATCGCATCTTTTAATTGACTGCGATCGCTTATTATCATGCCCTTGATGCCATAAGCTTTTCCCAATAACTCTACGTCTGGCATTCCTATTTCCATGTCGGAGCATGAGTAACGTTCACCATAGAAGGCTTGCTGCCACTGGCGTACCATCCCTTGCCAGCCGTTATTGAGGATTATTGTCTTGACATTTATTCCATACTGTGCGGCTGTTCCTAGTTCCTGCAAACACATTTGGAAACTAGCATCACCGCTAATACAGATGACTTCTTCATCAGGAAACGCCACTTTCGCGCCAATTGCCGCAGGTAAGCCAAAACCCATCGTTCCCAAACCAGCGCTAGAAATCCAGCGCCTTGGGCCATTCTTCAGGAATTGTGCTGCCCACATTTGATGCTGTCCGACATCTGTGGTGTAGTAAGCTTGGGGTGCTTGGCGATTGACTTCTACAATTACTTCTTGGGGTGAAATGCTGTCGGAATGGTGCGGCACTACCAGAGGATACTCATCGCGCCAACGGTTAACTAGATTCAGCCACTCTTGGTTTTGATTTGGTGTAGCCTTAATCCCTGCTTCTTTGCAGCGACGCAACAAGTCTATCAACACGTTCCGTACATCGCCGACGATGGGCACTTCGGGAATGCGGTTTTTGCCGACTTCTGCGGGATCGATGTCGATATGAATTACTTTGGCGCGGGAAGCGAATTCGTCTAACTTACCTGTAACGCGATCGTCAAATCTAGCGCCGACGCAAATCAGCAAGTCACAATCACTAACAGCGAAGTTAGCGTAAGCAGTGCCGTGCATCCCCAACATTCCCAAAGCGAGGGGATGATGTTCGTCAAAGGCACCGATCCCCATTAAGGTTGTGGTGACAGGGATATCGAATAATTCAGCTAGTTGTTTGATTTCTTCATGAGCGCCAGCTGCGATCGCACCACCACCCACATACAATAGCGGACGGCGACTTTCAGTAATCAACTGAATTGCGGCATGAATTTGTCGGGGATTTCCCTTCACCGTGGGACGATAACCGCGTAACTTGACTGAACCTGGTTTTACAGGTACATAGTCAAATTCTTCTAGAGCTACATCTTTGGGGACATCAATCAAAACTGGCCCCGGACGCCCAGTGCTAGCGATGTGGAATGCTTCGGCGACAATTCGCGCCATATCCTTGGGATCGCGTACCACATAAGAGTGCTTCACGATTGGTAGGGTAATCCCGTAAATATCAGTTTCTTGAAACGCATCTGTACCAATCGACGGACGTGCTACCTGTCCCGTGACTATAATCATCGGGATTGAATCCATGTAGGCGGTGGCGATGCCTGTCACCAAGTTAGTTGCTCCTGGGCCAGAAGTACCAAAGCATACTCCTACTTTGCCTGTAGCACGGGCATAACCATCAGCAGCGTGGGCTGCGCCTTGCTCGTGTCTCACGAGAATGTGCTTCATAGCACCAGTTGCTTCCACCTTATACAGGTCATCGTAAATTGGGAGAATTGCCCCACCAGGATAACCAAAAATATAATCAACGCCGTGGCGATGAAGGCTGTCAAGCAGAGCAAAACCGCCAGATGCACGCTTGGGCACGACTGGCGGACTAGAAGCACGAGACTGTTTGTGATTCTCGATTTGTGGGAGACTAATTGGGGAAAGCGATCGCACGGTCAAACCTCAGACTATAGCTAAAGTTAATGCTGAATTCTGTAGTTAAGATTTCATTTTAATGGAAAAGTCCAATTAAATTCTGAGAATTTTATATATTAGATATAAAGCTAGATTATTAGCCTACATTAATTAAATTACGTCTTGCAAGACATTGCGGGTATTTTTCCAAGCCCAAACACCGACAACCACGACAACAATACTCATTCCTACTAGTATAAATCGCAAGCCCAGAGCATCAGTTAATGGGCCAGTAATCGCCAGAGGTAATGCCAGAGCGATGTTGACGGCATGATTTTGAAAGCCAAATACTTTACCGTGCATGGTCGGTGGTGTTTGCTGTTGAATTAAAGTTTGCATGGGGACACCAATTAAGGCAGCACCTACACCCAAAAATGCACAGAGTCCTAGCGCCAGCAACAAGTTGTGCGTAAAAGTGAACACTCCTAAAACTAGTGCGATCATCAAAAATCCAATTAAAGGTAGAGGCTTGCGATGCAATTTATCACCCCAGTGACCTAAAATTGCCGCACCAAAGACCATACCTACTCCTGCTGCTGCCAAGAAAAAGCCAAACTGTTTTTCTTTTAGACCAAACTCCTCAGCTAATCGAATCGTCAGCACTGTTAAGGCTGCAAACACACAATATAAGGTTGTCAGTTGCAGCATAGCGTTCAAGATCAAAGGGTTTTTCCTGAGATAGCGCAGGCTCTCTGTGAATTCAGCCCAAGGGTGATTTGATGCCCGATGTTCCCGGTGAGGTTTGTCTTCTTTAAACTTAATTGGCTGCATAATTGCAGCCGATAATATATATAATCCACCAACCACAAGCTCTTGACCGTATTCTTCTCCCATCCAGCTTTTCGACAAACTCAAAATCGGCTCTCCAATGGCAAAACCAACAATTAAAGCTCCCATCATCGTGCTGCTAAACAGCGCATTAGCTGCCAACAAATTTTCTCGCTTCACTAACAAGGGAATTGCTGCTTGCTCGGCTGGTGCAAAAAACTGCGTCACCGTGGAAATGGCAAAAGTCAGGATTAACAAAATCAGGAATTGTCGAGGTAACAAGGGAAGACACAGCGTTAATATTCCCCGCACGACATCTGAGCCGACCATTATCAGCTTTTTTGGCAAACGGTCAACAAAGATGCCACCAGCAGAGCCGAACAAAATTGCTGGGATTGTAAAGGACAGCATCAAGGTTGAGTACATTGAGTTTTGTGCCAACCCAGGAAGCGGTGGGTAGTTCTCCAGCAGAGCAATCAGCAAAACGAAGAAGACCTTATCTGCTAATTGGGACAGAAGTTGCCCAATCCACAGGAGCATAAAACCACGGTTTTTTAGCAGTGCGCTAAACCCGTTATTAACAGCAGCCGGTTCAGTTGGAAACATTAGATACTTTGGGTAGATGGGGCATGGGGCATGGGGTATGAGGCATGGGGCATGGGGTATGAGGCATGGGGCATGGGGTATGGGGCATTGGGCATTAGACAGAGGGGAGAATAAATGTTGATTCCAAACTCCAAACTCCAAACTCTTAACTCCTAACTTCAAACTCCAAACTCCTAACCCCAAACTCCTAACTCCTAACTCCTAACTCCTAATTCTGTTGTCCGGATTAATTTGCTTCATAGTGCTTTAACAGCATAAGCAAAAATTCAGCTGCTGTCAGACGACCTTTGGGTGGAATAATCTCGATGGATGAATCTACCCAGCAGCCTTGTACAGTTTGGGGAGATTTCCAGATGGACAAATGATCGACCCCTGGTTCTGCATAAAAGTTATTTTGCCCACTACCTAGCAAAGATGAACTCCAATGAGTGAAATAATCATGACTTATCCGATGAATCGGGAAATTTCCCTGTAGTGGTACTCCCCATCCATCTATAGCAATAAACGCTTTCACACGACCACCCAAGAGTTGCCACAAATGTGCTGCCCCTATTGCCCCAACTACGCCAGCACTAAAGCTGATGAATATAATTGGTGATTCTAAAGAGTCGGTCAAGCAATCGCGCAAAAACTGCAAAATGTGCAATGGTGATAAAACCAAAACATCTTTACCCGGATAAACCAGTATATTTATGGGGTTATGTGCGATCGCGCTATTAGAAACTAAATCTAACAATCCGACTCTAAAGCTTTCAGTTAACTCTGGCTCATGAATTCCAGGGCAAATAATTATACTCATCTATAACACTATCTTTGATTTTTTGAGTCTTACGATGTACAGAGTTTTTTTCAAAAATCAAGGAGTTTATATATATTACCTTGCTTTTACTGAGGAAATTATAGCCTCTTTACATATTTTTCCGAAATAATACTATTTGATAAAAGAAGGATTTTTGATTATAAATAACATTAGATTAATCTAATCAATCAAATGTTTACTTTTATAATTAGCCTTATTATTTTTATTCTAATTATTTTTATAATTCTATACAATAGTTTAATTCAAAAAAAGAATCAAGTTGATAATGCATTTTCTACTGTTGATGTGATTCTGCAAAAAAGAAGCGATTTGATACCTAGACTTGTTACATTAGCTCAAATATATATGCAATTTGAGCAAAAAACATTGATAGAAATTAGCAGGCTCAGAAGTACAATAACTTCAAAAAATTTAAGTAATAATAGCCGAGTTGCTGTAGAAGACCAAATTTCGATAATGTTAAGCAAAATTATACTAATAGTTGAAGCATATCCCGAATTAAAAATAAACGACTATTTTATCCAATTACAATATTTATTAAGTGAAGTAGAAGAACAACTTTCCGCCGCCAGAAGATTCTATAACTATGCCGTAACTAAATATAATAATGCCGTAGAAATGTTTACGACAAATATTATAACTTCGTGGATTGTGTCATAGGAGGGAATACTGTTGGGTAATCTTAAAAACGTTTCCAGCCATTCTCGTTTGGATTGAGTATAAGTTTCAATTGCTATCCAGCTATCTGCTCCATTGATGACCGCTAAAATTGCGATCGCAATAATATCTATCAACAGATGCTGTTTGGTTCGCTCAATTCTTGGGTCTTCTAGGCGAGAAAAGTATTTGAGGATGGTATCGTCGAAACTTGGAACCATAAGTAGTGGATGCACCAAACGCTTAAAAAGCTGTCACCAGAATCAGAGATTTTTGAAAATCTACTTACATCAGCATCAACTACTCTGGATACTTCCATCTGGCATGATGGTTTCGTGGAGAATGGCCCCTTAAAGGTAGACATCCTCAGCACCTCTGAGATCGGCATGACTCAGGTTAGCACCTTTCAACCTAGTATTATCCATCCTAGCTCCTCGCAGATCAGCCTCACTCAGGTTAGCACCACAACAATTAGTAACTCCCAAGTCAGCTCCATTCAACTGGGCACCGCAGAGATTGCAATTGCGAAGACTAGCCTTCCAGAAACCAGTTCCATGCAAATCGGCTCTGTGCAAATCGGCTCCGTCCAAAACAGCTTCGGAGAGATACGCTCCACTCAACAAGGCATGGCTCAAGTCAGCTCCAACCAAGGAGACGGAATGAAAGCTGGCTCCTCTCAAATTAACATTTCTGAGGTTAATACCATCAAGAATTTCGCCTTCCCGAACTATAATCCCAGCAAAATCTCTCTCCCCAGCAGCAAGTCTTCTACGCAACTCCTCAGCAGTTATGTTCATACTTTAATTCTATGTTGTTTAATTCTTGTGCCTAAGAAGGCGGCTTTTCGGCATTTTAACCGCTTTCGCTATTTCAGCGACATACGAAATGGCGCATAGTTTAATTTCCCATACCCAATGCCCCACAAAAGTCTTACTTTTGATGTATTATTTTGATTTTCCCACCTATCCTATCCCCCAGGATGGGATAATAAGTTACAAGTAGGGAAAATGTGCAAACTGTTCCCTAACGTTATATTTCTCTGCACTCTGGTTATATTGAGGAACTAATTGTGGTTGCCACGCCGGAAAAAGTACAACACACCCACGAGCATCTATCAGGTAAAGACCGTGTAGCCGTACTGCTTATGGGCTACGGCGAAGTCGAAAGCTACGAAGATTTCGCCAACTATAACGAACAGGCTTTAAATCTACTGACAGCAAAATTCGCACCAGTACCAACCTGGATTTATCCACCTCTGGCAAAGCTTTTGGCGCTATTTGACCGCCATGAGTGGGGACACACACACCACGATTTTATTTCCCCACACAATGCCATCTTTGAACAGCAACGGGCTGGGATTGAGAAGAATTTACAAGAAAAATGGGGCGATAAGGTTCAAGTTTTCAAGGCTTTCAACTTTTGCGCTCCTTTCCTACCCAATCAAGTCTTGGCAGAAATCAAAAACCAAGGCTTCGAGAAGCTGCTAATTTACCCACTGCTGGTTGTTGATTCTATCTTTACTAGTGGGATTGCGATCGAGCAAGTTAACAATGCTCTGGTTGAGTTGACTGATGGTGAAGAACACTGGGTTAAAGCACAGCGTTACATTCCTTCTTTCTTCAACGAACCAGCCTACATCGATTTAATGGCTCATCTGGTTGAAGAGAAAATTGCTGAGTTAGCTGGAGCTTATCTACCTTCTCAAATCGGTATTGTGTTAATGAATCACGGCTGTCCCCATAAAGCTAAAGGCTTTACTTCTGGGATTGCCGAAAGTGAAGCAATGTACGACTTGGTTCGGGATAAATTGATTAACCGCTATCCCTTAATCTCGGTAGGTTGGCTCAATCATGACACACCCCTAATTGATTGGACACAACCAAATGCAGAGCAAGCGGCAAATAACCTGATCCAATTGGGTGCGAAAGTAGTGATATTTATGCCAATTGGCTTTGCCACAGAAAACCACGAAACTCTATTGGATGTACACCATATCATCCATGCTTTAGAGAAACAGCATCCTGGCACGAACTACGTGCAAATGGCTTGCGTTAACGATCGCCCAGAATTCTTGGCAATGGCGGCGCAATGGGCTGATACTCATATAGCAGAGTTGTTGTCAGAGCAACCTTTGGCAGTTAATCCTCAACTCGCAGGGGATCACCATCATCACCATCATCATCATTAAGTTTTGAGTTTACAAGGGTGGGCAAAGCTTTGCCCATCCTACAACTAATTTACGCCCCGCAGCTTGCGAGTGTTATCAACTAAACTCTGAGCAAATTGATCGAATCTTTGAGAGAGTTTCTCATCTACGAGTTTGCCTTCAGGACTGAAAGCACCCCAAGCTTGTCCGATCGCAATTTGTTCGGGAATCACCCAACCGTGAACCCAACGGATAATTAGCCGTAGGTCATTTAGAGCGTTGCTATTAGACTGACCACCCAAGACACTAATCAATCCCGTCACTTTATCAGACAGTTGGTCAAAACTCATCAAATCTAAGGCATTTTTCAGGACACCACTAACGCCACCATGATACTCAGGTGTCGCTAAAATTAACCCATCAGCCTGACTAACTGTATTTTGCAACCGCTGAACATCTGGATACTCTGGATACTCCTTTGCGCCAGTGCAAAATGGTAGCTGCAACTGTCGTAAATCGAGAATTTCTACCTCTGCGCCTACAGCTTCAACCCTTTGCGCTGCGACTTCTAAAGCAAGCTGGGTATAAGAGTTAGGTCTTAAACTACCACCAATGCCAATAATTTTCACCATAATTAACCCACAAACTATTAACTAGCTACTATCATCAGATTTCTTAAAAAGCGGAATCGTTATGACTATGTTTATCTTAGCGATTTGTGCCGGAATGTGTCAAATTAATATCTACTGGAGATTGGGGAAGCAGGGGAGCAGTAAGTCCCCTTTGCACCTCTGCCTTTTGTGCCCAATGTTTAGTCTTAACAACTACATAAATCTAGATAACGATCGCTCAACTTTATGTAATAGCCTGAAGAAACTTGGGAATGCTTTTGTGTGGAAGTTAGACTAGATAAGAAAAGTGTAATTTCCAGTTATTACAATTTTTGATAGAAGAATAGGCATAAAACCAGCGCTTAACTTGTGCCAGCAGACAAAGGGTAATTATTATGACAAATTCGGGAAAAAAAGCATTGATAAAAAGGCAGTCCTCAAAGCGCGTTGCTTGGGTTGGTGCAATTGCTGCTAGTTTGATTATGTTGCCAGGAATTTTCGGAAGTACTCCTGTCATGGCACAAAAGGCAGAAACCGCTTCTCTAAATTATGGTGACTTGATCAAGAAAGTGAAGGCGGGAGAAGTCGAGAAAGTAGAGCTTGACGAAACCGAACAGCTAGCAAAGGTTTATCTCAAGGGACAAAAAGATAATACACCACCGCAACAGGTGAGACTTTTAGCACAAAACACAGAGTTAGTCAACATTCTCAAAGACAAGAATGTTGATTTTGGCGAGGTTTCCTCTGCTAACAGTCGAGCTGCTGTTGGGCTATTGATCAACTTAATGTGGATTTTGCCACTGGTAGCTTTAATGCTGTTGTTCCTCCGGCGCTCTACTAATGCTTCTAGCCAAGCGATGAATTTCGGTAAATCCAAAGCTCGCTTCCAAATGGAGGCAAAAACTGGAGTGAAATTTGAAGATGTCGCCGGGGTTGAAGAAGCTAAAGAAGAACTCGAAGAAGTGGTGACTTTCCTGAAACAGCCAGAAAGATTTACTGCTGTAGGCGCACGGATTCCCAAAGGAGTGCTGTTAATTGGCCCTCCTGGTACTGGTAAAACTTTACTAGCAAAAGCGATCGCAGGTGAAGCCGGTGTACCATTCTTCAGTATTTCCGGTTCAGAATTTGTGGAAATGTTCGTTGGCGTGGGTGCATCTCGCGTGCGCGACCTCTTCAAGAAAGCCAAAGATAATGCCCCTTGTCTAATATTTATCGATGAAATTGACGCAGTAGGCAGACAACGGGGTGCTGGGATCGGTGGTGGTAACGACGAGCGCGAACAAACCTTGAACCAACTGCTCACCGAAATGGATGGTTTTGAAGGTAACACAGGCATCATTATTATTGCTGCCACAAACCGCCCAGATGTTTTAGATACAGCATTACTCAGACCAGGACGCTTTGACAGACAAGTGATGGTCGATCCACCAGATCTCAAAGGGCGATTGGAAATTTTGCAAGTCCATGCGCGGAATAAGAAAATCGATCCTAGCGTATCATTAGAAGCGATCGCTCGCCGCACCCCTGGTTTTACTGGCGCAGATTTAGCCAACTTACTCAACGAAGCCGCCATTCTCACAGCTAGAAGACGTAAAGAAGCTGTCACTCTTTTAGAAATTGATGCTGCTGTAGACCGAGTTGTTGCAGGTATGGAAGGTACCGCCTTAGTAGACAGCAAGAGCAAGCGCTTGATTGCTTATCATGAAGTTGGACACGCTTTAGTAGGGACATTGCTCAAAGACCATGACCCGGTGCAGAAAGTTACATTAATTCCACGGGGACAAGCACTGGGATTAACTTGGTTTACTCCCAACGAAGAACAGGGGTTAATTTCCCGTTCTCAACTCAAATCCCGGATTACTGCTACTTTGGGTGGTCGCGCTGCCGAGGAAATTGTTTTTGGGAAGCCAGAAGTGACCACAGGTGCAAGCAATGACTTGCAACACGTCACAGGGATGGCGCGGCAGATGGTGACACGCTTCGGAATGTCAGAATTAGGCCCGTTGTCCTTGGAAAATCAGAGTGGAGAGGTGTTTCTAGGACGCGACTGGATGAATAAATCAGACTATTCTGAGGAAATTGCTGCCAAAATTGATTCACAAGTGCGCGAAATTGTTAGCAATTCCTACATTAAGGCCAAAGAACTGTTGGAAGAAAACCGCGTAGTTTTGGAGCGTTTAGTAGATTTGCTAGCAGAACAAGAAACAATTGAAGGTGATGTATTCCGCAAAATTGTTACCGACCATGTTCAGGTAGCCGATGAACAATTGGCTGTACCTCATTAAAAATATGAGTGAGAAATAATGTAGAGAAGTAGCAGTGCTACGTCTCTACAAGGGTTCTGGATAGCGCATCTTTAATTTCACCAGATGTCTATTAAGGAATAGGCAAAAGCTAATAGTCTATTAACTTTAGACTACTGAAAATCCAAAGGTTCATATTCCCGACTTCTTCAAAAAGTCGGGAATTTTGTTGTAAAAAAATTACAATATTACCTCAGCCTTCCCTGAAAGTAGCACACATAAAGTCTTGTCACTGTAAAGCTTAGGCTATTGTATTATATATACACAAATAATGTACTACAAGTAAACATAAACATTATGAAATATAGATTTTGGGCAAGTTATCTGCTTGCTGCTTTAGCATTTCTCCCCTTCGAGTCTGTAAGCACTACTCAAGTTTTAGCAACATCAGTTTATCAACTGGCACAAGCAAAATCTGCTTACACTCAATATATGCTGAATGGCTATAATGAAACCAAACGAAGAAATTATAGAAAAGCTTTATTGAATTTTCAGCAAGCAGAGCGGCTACGTCCTGGAGATAGATATGCTACTGCTGCAATTAGAAATGTTACAGGTTATATTCAACGCGGTAGCAGTAGAAATCGGATCGCCTTTGTCCCAGGTAGACCTGGTAGGGTAAGGTCAGCAGGAACACGGGGAAGTTGCTTTCAAACTGGATAATATCTTATTCCCTTGACACCAACAGATAAAGAAGCTCAACGAACCACAGCAGAACGTCCGACATTCTTTTTCTACGTTCCTCAAACCTCGACAACAGTGCAAGCACTAGAATTTGTTTTGCGGGATGGTGATAGCATTGACCCGTTATATAAAGGAACTTTCAAACCTGTTGGGCAGAATGGTATTGTTAGTGTAAACGTACCTGTCGATCGGCCATCTCTACAAATAGGTAAAGAATATAATTGGACTTTTTCGATGATTTGCGATCCTAATAACCGCGACAAAGACTCTTATGTAGAAGGTACAATTGTGCGATCGCAAGATGAAAACCTATCTCTTCAGTTAAACCAACCAAACACAGACTTAGATCGGGCAGTTTTATTCGCCACAGCCGGATTTTGGGAAGATGCTTTGAGAACTTTAGCTAATTTACGCCGCCAGCGTCCTAACGATCCTGAAGTTCAGAAATATTGGGAAGATTTTTTAAATTCAGTAGACATAAAAGATGTTGTAAACAAGCCTTTATTGCCCTGTTGTACTACTTAGAAATAAATTAATAATTACTTAAAAACCCGGTTTTCATAGAGAAGCTGGGTTTTTTACCCTTCAATTTAAGATTAAGCGATCGCAAATATCTACTCAAAGCTATACACAACAAAACTGTCGAATAAAAATGCAGGTTTGCGATCGCAGCTTGCTTAAAGTTCATAGATAACTTGGTTTCCCCCTCACTGTGGAAACTCATCAAGTAGAGGTTACAGTCTAGTCATGGCATCTGCTCTTCTGGTTCTCAGTGGGCGTAAAGTTGTTTAGCTACTCAGCATTTTAGCGAATAAACTTGTTAAGTTCCTGCACTAATAAATGCACCGTTGTTGATGGATTATCTTTAGCTGGAATATGAGGAACATATTGTTTAAAAAGATTTTCAGCATTTTTAATAGCAATAGCTTGCTTCTCAAATAGCTCATCATAAATAGTTTCGCTATTCTTCTGATATGTTTTACCAAATAAAGAAGTTAACTTACTCAGATAATCACTTCGAGGAATACCAGTATTGAGAAATTCAAAATGCAGAACGTACCATAATTCAAATGCTTCATTAGAATAAGCTACTTTAAACCCTTGAGCTTCAGCATTTTTAATAGCGTTGTTAAAATCTTCTATCGTCCAAGAATCACGATCAAAAACACACCAAACCTGATCGTACTCTCCTTGCTTTTTCAGTTCCTTTGCACTCTGAACTAGTTTGCTGGGATTCTCTCCTAAACCCTTCACGTCTATTTCAGCGACATTCTTAGGAACACGAAAACTCCTAAAGTAGTTAGGTTCAGTTTTCGCTCCTTCACATACGATTAAGAATCTCTGCTTGACTTCCCTAGTATTAACTTTTCTTGGTGAATATCCACGAGAGTTTACCTTTTTTTTAGACATGATGAGAGTCGATTAGATGATTCAAATTGCCGATATACGGAATTGCGCCATATCTACCTTGAATATAATCACTCTCAAATGAAGCATCGTTACTTATATTGTATTCTGCTAAAGAGTACAAATCTGTTGCACCATATCTATTTTTTTCAGTAAACCAAATTTGATCTCTCCGAAAAAGCTTATTGTTAAGCAAATTGGTATCGTGAGTCATGAATATTAACTGAGCATTATTTGGATTAGTTTCATTAGAATTAAATAATTCCACAATTGCACGGCTGATCAAAGGATGAATTCTAGCATCGAATTCATCAATGATGAGAACTTTACTATTTTTCAGTGTGTCAACAAGAGGCCCTGCCAAGGCAAAGACTTTTTTAGTACCCTCCGACTCTTGCTCATCTAAATTAAAAATTTCTGTAGATACGAAACTTCCTTTATCATCAAATTTTTGGTGTATAGTTTGAACTGATGATAATTTTCCTTCTACATTTTTTAAAATTAAGTTCTTTAGTTCATCTGGCAATTCTTTAGGCAAAGAATCAGCAGTAATTTCACTTTCTTCTACCTTGACATCGCTAAATCCCAAATCTAATTTTTTGAGCAACTTAAAAATTTCATCTTTATTTTCATTATCCATTAAACAACTAACTGTGTATCCTCGATATCCTCTATCATTTAAAGTAGAGATAAGTGCAACTTTTTTTGTTAGCCAATCCAAGATTTTCTCTGCAATCTGAACATTAAATTGAGCAGATACAGACAAGAAAAGGGCATTATGTCTTGTTTTTTGCTGAATACCATCAGCTTTATATGTTTTAGAAACACTAATTTTGTCCAGTTTGCGCTCAAAAAGTTTAGTTTCTTTTAATTTAGGAACATAAAATAACCATTCAGAGACAACTTTCTCAATAGTTGCCTCAAAACCATATCTATATCTCTTGCCATTCATTAAAAATACAATTTCAAAAAAAGATGGTTGAGCTTCGGTTTCGGTGCTGAGTTTAAATCGCTCAATATCTATTTTTTCAGTGCTTTGAGTCTCTTTAGAAGAATTAATCATAAACCATCTCATGAAACCTAAAGCTGTAGCCAAATTACTTTTACCACTAGCATTTGCACCGTATATTGCGGCGCTTTTAAGTAGTTTTAATTCTTTATCTATTTCAAAAACGTTGTTTTCGTCGAGCTTTTTGTCTTTTGGGACAAGGTTTGCTGCCACCATACTAAAGGTGACTTGCTCTTTAAACGATCTGTAGTTACCGACACTAAATTCAATAAGCATAGGATGAAGTTTAGGCTTCAGATAGAAAATTGTGAATAAATAGTAATTTACTGCTTTAAGAGTAGCAATAATTGGTTAAAAATGCTAAATTATAAGATTGTTTTTACCATGTACAGATGTACTGTTATTAATGTATGCAGCATAATAAACGCCAGCACCGGACGATAGCGGTTTTGTTGCAAAAACTGACGCTAGACACTTAGAAGTGAAGCAAATGAAGCAAAAGTTTAAGTACAAGAAAATTACTGTAGAGTTCAGCAATTGTTAAAGCTTTTTGTTACAGTATTCTATAAAATTCACATGACGAGAATAGGCGATCGCCCTTGGCGTTGGCGCAGCCATCGCTAATTGCAATTGCCAGTTTATTGCTCAAAATCTAGAACGCAGTTGCTATGATCAAACGCCTGCTTGTAGTAGAGTCTCCGGGAAAAGTCAAAAAGCTCAGTCAAATTCTGGGTTCGGATTGGAAAGTTCTAGCCAGTTGTGGCCACATCCGAGAACTCAGCAATGAAGGAGACGATTCCTTGGGCTTCGTTATGGACGGCAGTCATGTCCGATGCAATTACGTCCCGCGTGACCAACGAGCGAAAGAAACAATTCAGAAGCTCAAGTCTGCGGTGAAGCAGGTTGATGAAGTTGTCTTAGCAACTGACCCAGACCGGGAAGGTGAGACAATCGCTTGGCATCTCAAAGAAACGCTGGGTTTAAGGGAACCAAAACGAGTAATTTATACTGAGATTACAGCATCGGCGGTACAGAGTGCGATCGCTAATCCTAGAAAGCTAGACCAAAATTTAATCGGTGCTGGGCTGTGCCGAGATTGCCTAGATAAGTTGGTGGGTTATAAAGGTAGCCCTTTAGTTTGGGCATTGAATAACGGCGCTAAGAGTGTTGGCAGAGTCCAAAGCGCCACGTTGCACCTAATTTGTCAGCGAGAAAACGAAATTCTGGCTTTTGTCCCCCAAGATTACTGGAGTGTCTGGGTAGATTATGCGGAAGGATTCCGGGCTTTTTACAAAGGGACGGTCGATTCTGCAAAAGATGCAGCAGAACAAGAAACTGAAACTCACGATGATGCAAAGGTTGGTAATAGTCCAGAAACACCGGAATCTAAACGTGTTCTTTCCGAAGCAGAAGCAACACGCTTAGTTACAGAAGCACAGCAACATCCTCATCAGGTGATTCATTTTGAAGGAAAAATTGTTAACCGTCAGCCACCGCCACCATTTACAACTTCCAGCCTTCAGCAAGCAGCCGGTTCAAAGCTGAGGTTTGCTCCCGACAAAACTATGGTTGTGGCCCAAAAGCTCTATGAGGCAGGGTTGATCACATATATGCGAACAGACTCAGTGATGCTGAGTCCAGAATTTTGTGCCAGCGCCCGTAAATGGTTAGAGCAAAACGATCCGCCGAATGTACCGTCGCAAGTCGCCAAGCATCGCAGTAGTAAATCGGCTCAAGAAGCACATGAAGCGATTCGTCCAACTGATGTATTTCGTCCCTCAGCTCAATTGCGTTTAGAACTTCCTGATGATGAGTTTAATTTGTATGTGATGATTTGGAAACGGTCAATTGCTTCTCAGTGTCGTGCTGCCCAATTGCGTAAAACTTTGGTGATTACTCAGTCTGGTTCTCTACTGTGGTCAGCCAGAGGGCAAGTGATTGAATTTTACGGTTATGCTCGATACTGGAACAATCTCAGCAAGGATAGTGTTTTACCTTCATTACAACAGGGACAAGCATTGAAACTAGAGAATGCTGGACATGAAAAGAAGCAGACGCAGCCACCACCCCGTTATAGTGAACCAAAATTAGTGCAATTGATGGAACGTAAAGGAATTGGTCGCCCAAGTACTTATGCTCCTACTGTTGCTACCTTAAAAAAACGAAATTATGTTGAGTTGAAAAAAGACCATCTGCAACCGACAGCGTTAGGGTTAGAAGTTGATGCATTTTTGCTCAAAGCACTGCCGGATTTACTAGAGGCAGAATTCACAGCGAAAATGGAAGATGCCCTTGATGCCATTTCTGAAGGAAAGAATTCTTGGCAGCATTATTTAACTAATTGGAATCAGAATTACTTTATACCAGCGCTCTCCAAAGCTAAAACTGTAGTTGCAAGTTCCCCAACAGGTAAAGCTAATGTGATAACTGAGCGCAAATATGAAACTTCCAAAACGCGATGCCCTGAATGCAAAAATTTTCTCGCCAAAATTCCGAGCAGTAAGGTCAAAAAGAAATATTTCCTCAAATGCACAAAAGGCTGTGAAAATGTCGTGCTATTTTGGAGCGATTTTAACAAAACTTGGCAGCCACCACAAGCTAAAACAGTCCAAGCTGAAAATCAACAAAAGCCTCCTGTCAAGATGACGGCATATCCCTGCCCAGTATGTAAAAAACCTCTAGAGGAGTACAGTTATATCAAAGAGGGGCAGAGTAAGACAATGTTGCGATGTTCTAATGCCCAATTTCGTAAGGATACCAAACATAAAAATGTGGCTTATTTCAGCACACAAAAAGGGTGGTGGAGTCCTAAGTTTGGGGAATTGAATTGTTAGACTACACTGCTGATATTTTTACTTAATACTAAAGGGTTTTGGCTCCCCTATCCGACAGGGAGAGGGGTTGGGGGAGAGGTCAAAAAAGGGCTTGTCGAACTGACGTTAACTTAGGGCCAACACAAGCAGCACGACATATGCAAGGAGTAGAGAGAGCTTTCGTTTGTCAATCGTCGTCATGTGAAGGCGGATAAACTAAACGCAGCATTGACCGATATAATTAACCGCTACAATGTCAATGTCTTGAACTTGCCATTATGGGGTGATGGCTCAACAGCAGCAGATGGAACCAAATATGAACTGTACTTCGTCATGACCCCCACTTGTTTGACAAAAGACTCTACCGATTGCAAAAATGCTTAATTCTACGGCGTTTAGTCGTAGATTAAGCATTTTTACTTGATTCTGAAGTGATAGGTGTAACAAAAAGTTTAGTCCACAGATAAAACCCTGTATCTTTAGATGGTTTGCTTTTTTCGTGTCTTGTCTTTCTAGATAAAATATGTATAAATACGAGATATTTTAGTTAAATATTTTATTGAGATCGGTGCTAATTACAGATGTGAATATAATAATTTATTGCTAATTAAAATTATTAGAACTAATTTTGTAAATTTATAAAATACTTTATTTTTTTGTATAGATTGTGAACTTAACTTGGGAATACTAAGTGTGAGGAAAGTTAAAATTATACATAAATTTATAATTGCTTAACTTTTTCTACTAGCGTTCGCTGCTAAATAATCTAGATTCCTTTTTTAAACCACAGTAGGGAACTAATCGGGTTCAATCGAAGCTGACTAAGTTCTCTCAAAACTCTCATTGACCCCAACAACAGTTTATTTACACTTGCTTGATTCATATATCCTGTTTAGTTAAGAATCACTTTAGGTTCAATACTATTCGGATAAAATAACCCCGCCTGGATTTAAGGGAGTGAAGGAAAAAATACTCTCTCTTTTAAAGAAAGCCAGTGTGTTGCCAACTTTTCTAAATTTATAGGAGCAAGTGTCAGCAAAGCTGGCTACCAGTTTTCTATTGAAGAAAAGCTGATTAAATATTTTTGTTTTGGTTGAGATCGCAATGTTAGGAACTGACGGTGGCGAACGTGGTAGTGGCAGATAAGACGAGTATAAAGTTCTCTCTCGATTATTTGCAGGAATTTTTGAGTGTTGGGTCAAAAAACTGAAATCCCTCGTACTTTAGGCGGGGGATGAGCTTAAATTGCAGCAATGACTTTGCTAATGGCACAATTGAATGATGTGAGTTCGACTTGACGAGTGCCTTCATGTCCATAAGTCAAACTCACGCTGAGATAACTATCTGGTTTGTAGGGCAATCGTTCCGCCCATTCAACTGCCACAATTCCTGGTATCACTTCAACACCTTCCCAGTAACTTTCTAAATTTAGAGTTGCGACTTCTTGCGGTTCCAAGCGATATAAATCCAGATGGTAAAGAGGAAAGCGTCCTTCAGTGTACTCATTAATCAGCGTGAAAGTGGGACTGACAATGGGTTCAGCAATTCCTAAACCTTTACCAATGCCTTGAACTAAAGTAGTTTTACCAGTGCCTAAATCACCTTCTAGTAAAATTACACTCCCCGATGTCAGGGATTCGCCAAGAGTAATACCTAAGCGCAGCGTCGCTTCTGTATCTGCAAGAAAAATTTTCATGATTGAGGTATTGGGTATTACTGAATTAGTCTAAACAAATGACAAATGACAAATTTTCATCTTCCTTAATTTTGAATTTTGAATTTTGAATTTTGAATTCCCCGAAGGGACTGACTTCTACCGTACCACCGCAATAACACTTGTGCTAGTTTCTGCGGATTGTGACGTACAAAACCTGTTTCATCTTCATACAAAACATTAGCTGGAACAATCCGTCGCCCTAATTGAGTTACGGCTTCTCTATCGAGGAAAACGGGATGGGAGTTTTGTTGGGCGTAGCGGATAAGTGATTGCTCCGAAGGAGATTTTTTGTGTATTAATACAGCATCGAATAGTCGTCTTTGTCCGCAAGCAGCATCAATTGCTCTGATGTGATCGGCAACAGTGTAGCCTTCAGTTTCTCCTGGTTGAGTCATTATATTGCAGATATAAATACGAGGGGCATCTGATTGAGCGATCGCATCGGCAATTTCTGGTACTAATAAATTAGGAATTAGGCTTGTATAAAGGCTACCTGGGCCAATAATGATGTAATCAGCTTCTTTAATTGCTTTAATAGCTGCTGGCACCGCCGGAGGATTAGCCGGAATGCAGCCAATTTTGACAATTTTACCGCCAGCTTTAGGAATACTAGACTCCCCCTCAATACGACGACCATCGGCTAATTCTGCCCAGAGGCGAACATCACTGAGAGTTGCTGGTAGTACTTGTCCTCGCACCGCTAGAACTTTAGAACTGGCTGCAACTGCTTGTTCTAAATCTCCAGTAATATCACTCATTGCCGTTAAAAACAAATTGCCAAAACTGTGGCCAGTTAACCCATCCCCAGCCCGAAAACGGTATTGAAACAATTCTGTTAATAACTTTTCTTCATCTGCTAGTGCAGCCAAACAATTGCGAATATCTCCTGGTGGTAGCACTCCAAACTCTTGACGCAAACGCCCAGAAGATCCACCATCATCGGCAACAGTAACAATTGCAGTAATATTAGCGCTGTAGGTTTTCAGTCCTCTCAACAACGTAGAAAGTCCCGTACCACCACCAATTACCACTATTTTTGGGCCTCGGTACAATCGACGATGGGCCAGCAAGACATCAATGAGTTCCTCTCCGCCTTCTGCTCTTAGTACCTTAGTAATTGAGCCTACTGTGCGAGTTTGCCCCCAAAGCACTAATAGCAAACCGCCAAGCAGTACCAAAGGCCCACTGATATAGTTCGGTAAGAGGTTGGTGATGACTCCCAAGAAACCTCTAACCAACTCAATCATCCAAAAAATTGGGGTTAGCTTAATCCAAATGGCTAACCCCAAACTCGCCAGCAGTACACCTCCAACACTAATTAACAACCAACGTTTTACCGATAGTCCAGGGGATAACCATTTGAACCACTGGTTAACCCGATAAGTACGAGAGCGCGACTGCTTTTGCAGGGCGTTGAGGGCTTGTCTGAGAAAACCAATTGACATACCTGATTTGGAGCAGTGCTACAAACAATAATTAACAGAAAATTTACACCGCTTGGTTTAAAAGACCAGGCGTGAAACTATTATATTTATCAATCCTATTAGACTAAGAGCAAGTCGTGAAGATTGCCAGGATTTCTAATTAAACAATACCCTGGCTTGGTAAAAGTGAATTTAATGGAAAAACGAATTTTAGGATTAGATCCAGGACTGGCAATTTTAGGATTTGGGGCAATTAGCTACACACAAAATCTCAAAAAGGTGCAAGAGACTACAGTAAATATGCTGGATTTTGGAGTAATTAAAACGTCAGCAGATGTAGAAATGGGACAGCGCTTATGTACCTTGTTTGATGATTTACACACCCTGATCGAGGAATTTCAACCAGATTTAGTGGCGATCGAGAAACTCTTCTTCTATCGTATGTCAAGTACTATCCTGGTTGCACAGGCGCGGGGTATAGTCATTTTAGTGTTGGGGCAGCGTCGTCTTCCTTATGTAGAGTTTACTCCGGCTCAAATTAAACAAGCTTTAACAGGGTATGGCAATGCTGATAAGTCAGAAGTGCAAGAAGCGGTGGCGCGGGAGTTGGATTTAGATGAAATTCCTAAGCCGGATGATGCTGCGGATGCTTTGGCAGTAGCTTTAACGGCTTCTTATCAGCTGTAGGTTTGTAAAAAGAGAATAAAGTTGGAAACTAGAGAATAAAGTTGGAAACTAGGGAATAAAGCTGGAAACTAACTGGCACATCTTTCTTTAGCACCTCAGAAGTTGTTTGAAAAGTTTTGAGGGGTCAAATTTTATGCTAATCGCCTTACCATGAGCCGGATCATGGCAAGGTAGATAAACGTCTCCGATGTTTCCGGTAATAACTCATAGTCTCTGACCAATCGCCGACAGCCCATCAGCTTTCTCGTAAGTGCGCTCACCACCCAACGTTTTTTGAGCAACACGAAGCCCCTGGTTTGCTCCGGTCGTAGCACCACCTGCACAATCCAACGGCAAGAGTCCATCACCCACTGCGTTAACAACTCAATTCCTATCTTTGTATATGTCATTTGTATATATCCTGATACTAAATGTAGTTTATTGTACTAGTATAAAAAGTAGAAGCTCAATTTTTAGATGTTACTTTTATTTTCTTATTATTGATTAATACTGAGAGTTTTTATCAGGTGCAAGATATGAGAATATCCACAGTTGGTCAGGATAGTACCTGTGAACTGGACGATATCAACTACGAAAACCAGTCAAAACGCTTGCAGCTTATTGGTGTGCGTCAGGCTTACGAGATGGCAGATCGAGCAATGGGACTGGAAAATCCCTACGACTTAATTTTGCTCGATTGCCCACTGGTACTAGACCGAAGCATGGTTCCTCTGCGAGAAGCAGAGAGTCATGCCAGTTATCGCGCTGCTTTTGATAGTGCAATTAAGGCTATTTCTAATTTCTGGTCAAATCACCGCGAAAAACTTCAACCTTGGAATCCTAATGGTACTGCTGTTGTGAGTTTAGCATCAGAGCGTTATGGTGCAATAGTTCATATTGCCCAACAAGACTTACGCACAGCCGAGGGGCGTAAACATATATTGAATACTGAGAAAGTTGATGCAAATCTAACTCATCAAATTATCGGATCAGAAGAGGCGATCGCAGGCATTGGGGAAAGACGCTTTATCTACGGCATTCTCAACAGTTACACACGCACGGCAGCTTTTCGCATGAGCGTACAAACACCTCGCATGGAACCCAGCGATGTCACTTCATTAGGAGTGCTTGGTTATCATTTCAAAGCTGCACAAACAAATACCCCGCAATTACTTCAGTTAATTGGGGATGAACCTCACTGGAACCAAAAAAACCTTGACAGAATTTGTTCTCAAATCATGGCACTCACACTAACTGGTGGCTCACAAGCTGCACCTTTACCAATCCAGTTGGCAGAACGAGAACAAAACGCTTTAGATAATTTCCTTGCATATTACAGCCAAAGCCTACAAGCAGAAATTAAACGGCGTGAGGTCGAGGATTTATGGTTATCAGATTTAGATGATTTTGTTTAATTATTTGCATAAATGGCAATGAAACATCAAATTCTAGGGAAATTAGTTGGCAACACTGGTGATCCCAACAATCTGACAATGATTCTCTCTTCGTCCTTTGCTGGTAGACGCGGCGAATTTGTTCGCATCCGCCATCGAGAACGCCAAGAGGAGTCAGAAATTAATGTACTGGGAAGAATTAATAGTATTATCCGAACCAATGTTCTCTACAACTCAGAAATGGGGCAATCACTCACAGATTTAGAACTACTTCCCGGCGCTCAAATTACAGGATAACGAGTAGTTGCCAAACTCGAACTTGTTGGTTACAAAGACCCATACACAGGTCAAATCAAAATTCCTCGCCGTGCGCTTGACCCTGGTGCAAAAGTCGAAACTGTAGACTATCAATTTCTTAGCTCATTCTACGAATTTGATGAACAAACCAGTTTACATATAGGCAATTTAGTAGGTTATGAATCTGGCGACAATATTGTTCCTGTATAGAACCCATTTGACATCTTTTACTGTCTTAAAGTAAAGTTAGCGCAAAAGTCGTATCCAGCAGTCATGCCATACTCTAGCAGCCTCACAGACGAAGAGTGGATAATCCTCGAACCCTTATTGCCTCAGATATTACCGATTAAAAAGCAGACAAGACCGCCTAACTGGACAAAGCGAGAAATTTTGGATGGTATCTTCTATCAACTCAAGAATGGCTGCAATTGGGAAGACTTACCCTTCATACCTACCCCCTTACTCGACGGTATATTGGCATTACAAGCAGTGGCGGGCCGAGGGAGCGATCGATAAACTGATGAGCATCTTACACGCTCAAGTCTGTGAACAGGTTAAAAAAAAGCCAAGTGGACAACGTTGCTGATTATCGACTCTCAAGCGGTAAAAAACACTTGTAATGCCAGCGTTGCATCGAAAGGATATTGTTTGTACAAATCGACTAATGGCATTAAAAGGCATTTAGCAGTTGATACCCTGGGGTTTCCTTTCTTTACTCACTGCACCAAAGCGAATGTATCTGATGATAAGGGTTTGATTGAGATGTTGACTGAAAAAATCGATTATTTCAAGTCAAAACCCGTCAATATTCCCAAAATCACCATCCTGCTAGACCACGGTTATCACCCTGAACATCTTAGGGAGGAGCTACAAAAGGTTTATCCCCAGATCATGACGAAAATCAGGTTTGAACTTTCGGCGAAACCATCGAAACAAGAAAAGAAAGACCAAGGTAAATCTGGGTTTATTCCGGTTGCAGCAAGGTGGGTAATTGAGCGGTCAAATGCTTGGATGGAGAGATGCAAAATTCTCGTCAAGAACTTTGAAAGAACTCTAGCTAATGCGACTACCAAAGTTAATCTTTGTTTTATTCGGCTGATGGTTAAGAGGCTTGCATCCTCTCCTTAGATGTCAAATCGGTTCTATATAATATGGTAGGCCGACCAAGTGATAAACGCGGTAGGCTTGTAGTGGTTGACCTACAAGGTTTAAGCGATACAGCAAAACAAGTTATTACAGCCTTAATTTCTAGTGAAATTCTCCGGGGTGCTGCCAGTAAAACAGACCGCATTCGTCCCTGTTTTTTGGTTTACGAAGAGGGACACAACTTTGCACCCGCAGGTGAAGCAGCAGTAAGTCATCGCATTATTAAGAAGATTGCAGTGAGGGACACAAATTTGGGGTTGGGTTTGCCATTGTTAGCCAGCGCCCTTCAAAACTAGATTCTGATGTCACTTCCCAGTGCAATACTTTAATTGCAATGCGCTTGAAAAACCCAGATGACCAGAGGTTTATTACTAAGACTTCGGACATGGTGAGCAAAGCTGATATCGAGGAATTACCAAGCCTTTCTACTGGGGAAGCCTTGATTTGTGGACGTTCAATTCCTGCACCACTGTTAGTCAAAATTGGTACTAAAGCACTTGTTCATGGTGGGCAATCACCAGAAGTTCTGAATCTATGGGGAAGATTTAATGGCTAATCTCCTGGAAAAGACCATAACAGAATTGCAAAATTTGACAACGGCTCAAGAATTGCTACCAATCTGGACTCAGAATTGGGGAGTTAAAGATTTTAGTTTTTCAATTCACAGTCTGGGAATGACTTTCTTAGCCCTACTAGGCAATTATCTTGGCTATGTAGGAATTGCGGAAGTTCCAGCTTTACAACAAGGAAATTACGCTTATATTGGGGATGATGTGCGCCCAGATACGGTTTGGTTTGACAAAATTAGTCATTCGCCTTTTTTGATTGCTGAGTTTGAGCGTTACAGCAATAAGAACGAACAGTGCAAGTTAGAAGATAAAGCGAAAAACTTACTGCTGGCACAGCATCGTTGGAATGAAACCGCACAGATATTATTGCTGGCTTACTGGAGAAAAACAACTGTTTCACCTCCCAAACGCGCAGACTTACTGCAAATTATTGAAACAGGATTTGAAACTCAGGCAAAAGAGCGAGTGAGAGGCAGCAGTAAAGGGCAGTTCCTCCTGCTCGAATTCGTTATGAGAGAAAACAGCAACAATTTATTGTACCTATCAGATATTATTCTGCGAGAAAACTGATGAGTCGCAAATCTAAATTTTTTATTCCACGCCCTGATCGGCGGTTAGGCGATCGCTATGAACTGCTCGAATGTTTAGGCGATGGTTCTTATGGTTGGGTTTGGCGATCGCAACGCCTAAAAGATAATCAAATTGTGGCGGTAAAAATACCAAAAGAACAAGGGGCAACAAATGAAGAGCTTGCCGAGGGTTCAGCCTTGGTGGGAGCCGAACCTCATCCTAACGTTATTAAAGTTTTTTGGATGGGAAGAGTACCTCCAGAGCGTGAATGGTATCTCATTGAAATGGAATATTTCCCTAGCCTGACCCTATCTCAGTTACTCGATAAGGGAGAGCAAGGATTTGTTGCTAGCTACAAGCGACTTCTCGATATTTACCAACAAGTTTTAGCTGGAGTAGAACATCTTCACCGACTGGGAATGTCCCACGGGGATATTAAACCCCAAAATATTCTTGTCTCTGGAGATCAGGTAAAACTAACTGATTTTGGATGTAGCATATTACCTGATGATATGTATGCCAGAAGCCGCGAAAATGGTGGGACAATTCTTTACTCAGCACCTGAAATAGTTGGTTCCAGTGTAAAAGGACGTAGTGCTGAATCTCTTTTTAAAGCTGACATCTACAGCTTAGGGGTTTTAATTTACCATTTAGTAACAGCGCGATTGCCTCATGATACTTTGAGCCAAGTTGCTCGGCATACACCTTTTCCTCGTCCTCGTGAGATTAACTCTTCAGTTTCACCTGCTTTAGAACATTTTATTTTGCGCTGCCTTGCCTTTGAGCCAGCAAATCGCTGGGAATCACTCTCGGAGATGGCGATCGCATTTAAACGGGTTGCACGTTTCCAGATGGATTACCAACCAATTCGTATCTTGCCACCTCGGCAACAGCCTTCAGAAGATTGGTCAACTCAGACTTTGCGGTTGTTAGAAGCTGGAGCTTACTCTCAAGTAGAAAATGTAGCATATTCAGAGTTTGAAAGTAGCTCAGATCCTCATGCTTTCCTGTTGATGATCACGGCAGCATACAGGGATGGGAGATATTTTGATTGTCTAAGAGATATCGAAGCACATCTATACTTATTAAATCCTGAGTCTCCTGTAAAACGCGACCTTTGTCGTATTACTTTAGCCGCTTATATACAAACTCGGCAAATTCATTCAGCTATTGAAATGGTTGAGAAGTGTTTGGGAATAGAGGGAGAATTACCAGACTTGCTAGTTAAGAAAGCGTCTCTTCTGGGCTTACAGGCTAAGTACGAAGATGCTGCAAAAATTTTGTTATCCTTGAACCGCGAACACCCAAAAAGTCCTGCTATCCTTAAACGCCTTGTCTTGGTCTTTGAACAAATGAGAGATACGGGAAAAGCCACTGCCTTTCTGCGAGCATATTTGAAAATAGCACCAGATGAGCAATGGGCAAAAAACAAGTTGGAGCAACTTAATGCTATTGGTGTTCGTTAATTCTTACTTTTTATTTTGTTCTAGCTGTTTTTCTTCAGAAGTTAACGGCAGATCAAAATGCTTCTTCAAGTAAGAAGTTATTAAACTTACAGTGGTTAAAGATTTGGAAATACGCCCATCAAAAATAATGCGACTCTGAAATTCTGGATTTGAGCGTGACCAATCGATTTGTAGCAACTTGCTTAAAACATTAAGTAATTTTTCTCTCCAATCATCGCTGTGAATGGCTAAAAGACAGGCTCCCAGATGACCTAGCGCTGATAAACTAACAGCGTGGCTACTAATTTTATTTCGACGAATTTCGCCAGCAGTAATACTTCCTTGAAGAACATTTTGCCAATCAGGGATATATTTACTGACTGCATTCCAGTACAAAATGGCTATTTCAATTTGATCTACTAAATCATATTTTTTATGATTTATTAGCAAAGCAACAGTAGCATTTTGAATACTGCTGAGAGTAAACAATTTTTTTGAACGTACTGGTAGAGTATTACGCTGAGTATCTGTAAGATGCCTAAAAACGTTTACTTCAGGTACAATTGCTCTACCCAATATCAATTTATAGTCCCGTTCATCGTAAATTGTTTTATAAAAAGGGTCAGGATAAACTGTCAATCCGTAACGTCTGTATTGTTCACGGTTATATTGTAAATTTTTTAAACCAACATCTGAATAAAAAATTACTTTAATTGTTTGCTCACCAAGTTCTGGCTTTTGATGAAAGGCTAGTTGTAATGCAGCAAGACGATGATCACCTTCAAAGATTTCAATCTTAGCATCCATTGGCACTCTTAAAAAACCGAAATCTTCCGGTACTCCTTCCTTATGAAAAGGTTCAAAGGTAAGTTCTGCATCAACAAATGCTGCAATTTCAACAAAAACCTGATGAATTGGGTTTTCTATAATATAATTGGCAATTTCTGGAATAAACGAATTATCTAGAGCTTGCTGTGCCCGTATTTCTTCTGGTATTTCCTCTTTATTTAAAAAAAATAATTTAGAAATTATTTTAATTGGAAAACTACATATATAAAAACACCTTGTTTCTGTTTTTGCTCTAAGGACTGGAAAAACATATTCAAAATAATGACTCATATTAATATCTTTATTTTCATTAAAATAGCAGATTATATAAGCGTTTTTGTGTTGGTAGATTATTTATGAACCAATAGTATTAGATGTTTTTTCAAGAAATTAGTTTACTTTTAAGTTTGAAAAACATACAAAATAGACATATACCTTACTTAACTAAGCTAAACATTCTTCTTTTAGCATTGATTTGATTACAAATCAGTGTGATTTGTAATCAAATCAATGCTCGTTTCTAGTGTAGCTGAACTGTTCAGCAAGTAAGACTGGCTTTGCTTAGGAATAAATCACCAGTGCAACTGCTCTCAAAAAACTATTTTAAAACCCTTGTGCAGTAAGGCTTTGAGGTTTTAAATTTCAACGGTTTCTCTTCTATTGGGGAAGCCAACAATACGCCTGTGTATTAGCAATCTAATATCTGCAAAGTATGTAAATTTTAGAAAAATTACATACAGTATGTGTTTTTTAAAAATTAGTATGCTATTTTTATATAAGCAAATGCTGTAATAAGCACATAAAGACTATGGCCAAACGTAAAAGAAATAGTCAGATTGACAAACGTATCAGTGAAGGCCGTGGGCAGGGTAAAGGTTATGAGTACAAACCCTGGCTGTTGGTTCAAGATGTGGCATCTCACGGACTGGCAACACGAATTAAGGGTTGGAAAACCAAACGAGTCCACCACTTACACAGCAAGCTTGAACTTAACTATTTCTACGTACTGGAATGGTCGCCTATTGTTTTTGATATTCGAGAGCAATATCCCCTACTACCTCTGGAGGAAACTTTAGCGATCGCAGAACAGAGCGGTATACCTCATCCGAAAGATCCAAAAACTCAAGAACCTATAGTGATTGTCACGGACTTCTGTATCACTGTACGCCAGAATATTGGAGTTACCGAACAAATCCGCACGCTTAAGTCTGCAAAAGATTTGCAATCAGAACGCACAATACAAAGGTTAGAAATTGAACGTCAATACTGGCATTCCAGAGAGATTAATTGGGGAATTGTCACTGAAAATGAAATTGCTGAAACATTCGCCCGAAATGTTCATTGGCTACACCCTTTCCTCAACCTTGAAGATTTATCACCCCTGGCAGAGCCTGATATTTATCGAATTGCAACAGCCTTAACACTGGGAGTAGTCGAAGGCAAAGATTCATTAGCAAACATAGCTGCTGATTGTGATGACAAACTGGGTCTAGCGCCAGGGATCGGACTTTCCGTTGCTCGTCATCTTATTGCCAATCGGCAGTGGGTGGTTGACATGAATCAACCAATTAAACCTAGCCAGCCTTTACTTCTTTTAACCAACCCATTGGTGCAATCACAGGGGTTATGGAGTGTAGGATGAGCCTCCTTGTAAATATGCTGCTGGAGTGGCAAAATACCGATACTGAAATTCATATCGAGCGCGTACTTTGGATTGATCCGTCTGGTACAGATGTGGTGACTATTGAGATTAATAACTCAAAAGCTCTTCCAAAATGGCAAAAATCCAAGGAATTAGAAGCAGCGATCGCTTCTAGAGAAATTCGCATCCTTGAAGTTGATCCATACGCTGGGTTGCTTCGTCCCGAAAATTCGATTTTACAGAATCACCTCAATCGTAGGGATCGGGCATGGGAAGTCATTAGCCCACTGGTTGAGAGAAATACTGAGCTAATGTTTAATCCCCGCGATCGTGGCCCGCTTGTAGAGGCTACAGCCCAAAGCACAGGTTGCATAAAAAAGACTATTTACAATTATTTGCGTCGTTACTGGCAAGGAGGACAAACGAGGAATGCCCTTCTTCCTCTCTTTGATAGGTGTGGTGGAAAGGGTAAAGAAAGGAAACCTTCTAATTTTAAGCGTGGTCGTCCCAGTAAGCTCTCAAAAGCAATGGAGATATCCATTGGAGTCAATGTTGACGATGAAATTAAGAAATACTTTCATCGCGGTATCAAAGCATTTTATGAAAATCGTCAAGGAAGAACTTTAAAAGATGCATTTCAACTGACATTGGAAAAGTTTTTTCATCAAGGCTATGCAATGCAGAATGGGATATTAGTTCCCATGCTACCGCCTGCTACTGAGCTTCCCACATTTGCTCAGTTCCGATACTGGTATGAAAAAGAACGAGACATAACTCAAGAAAAAATTTCGCGTGAAGGTAAGCGTCGATTCAATTCACGTTACAGATATGTACTTGGAGATTCAACCCAAATAGCCTATGGGCCAGGATCAGTCTATCAAATTGATGCCACGATCGGCGACATTTATTTAGTCAGTTCCTTAGACAGAAACCGCATTATTGGTCGTCCTGTCATTTACTTTGTCATCGATACTTTTAGCCGACTCATTACAGGATTTAGCGTAAGTCTAGAAGGCCCGAGTTGGTTAGGTGCTATGTTAGCTCTTGAAAATGTTACTGCTGATAAGGTAGCTTTTTGCAAAGAGTATGACATTGACATTAATGAAAGTGATTGGCCTAGTCATCTCCTTCCTGAAGCCATCCTCGCAGATAGAGGTGAACTCGAAGGTTACAACGCTAATAATCTGGTAAACGTTCTGGACATAGGGGTATCCAATACACCTCCATACAGAGCCGACTGGAAAGGCATTGTGGAGAGAAATTTCCGCCTTAGCAATGACAAGATGATTCGTTGGATACCTGGAGCAGTTCATCGAAAAAGAGAAAGAGGTGACCACGACTATCGCCTGGATGCAATCTTAGACCTTCGGCAGTTCCGGCAACTGATAATCAATTGCATTCTTGACCATAACAAAGAACACCGGATGGACTGGTATCGAATGGACGAGTTCATGATCCAAGAATACGTTGACCCATACCCAATCGAACTCTGGTACTGGGGAGTCCAAAATCGAAGCGGTCATCTGCGCCAAATAGCACCTGATATTGTGCGCTTAAATCTGCTACCAACAGATGAGGCTTCTGTTACTTATCAAGGCATCTACTATAAAGGCCTTTACTACACATGCGAACTAGCTCTACGCGAACAGTGGTTTGTCAAAGCTAGAGTAAATCGCAGATGGAAAATTCCTATTGCATACGATCCTCGTAGGCTTGACATAATTTACTTGCGCCTTGATGACAGTAGAAAATTAGAGCCTTGCCAACTTATCGAGACCCAGAAGACATTTCAGCAACGAGACTGGCACGAAGCCATTGACTACTTTGAACTGCAAAAACAAGCTAAGGAAGCAGCCAAAACTCGCCAATACCAAGCAAAAGCAGATTTCCATGCCCAAATAGACAAAATTGTTGCTGAGGGTAAAGAGCAGACTGAGAAAGCCCTTACTGGACAGAGTAAACAATCGCGCCTCCAAAGCATTCGAGACAATCGCAAGTTGGAGCGTGAGAACGAACGAGAGGTACAAGCATGGCAACTAGGGGTTAAAGAAATTTCTGATCAAGCAGGGCAATTAATTTCAATGCCTTCAGTCACTGAATTAGAAGAGGATGACGAAGGTTATGTAGCTCCACCCAAGCCTATTGATAAGTTACGTAAATTAAGAGAGAAGAGCTGGAACAATGACCAATAGTAATTTGACACCATCTGTCTTGGTTGGTAAAGGGGCAGTTGTAGCAGCTTCATACTGTGACCCTTTAATTGCTAGTTACCAGAATAATCCTTTGATTGAGGCGTTACCAGAAATTCTTGCAGAAGAAGAAGCTATGACGCTTCTAGCACGCTACCCAAGTTATGACCAGAAGGAGCGATCGCTACCAAATCACTTGCGTTTACATTTGGTACAGAACGCACTGCAATTTGTTGAACCTCTTCCAATTCATGTGGATTTGGAACAGCGTTTATCACGCATGATTCGATCTGGGTATCAAGCACGCAATCCATTAACACCAGAGTTTAAGAGAGATTTCCAAAAGCGAATCAATACTCTGAGTTCTAGTGAAATTACTTCAACTCATCTGCGCTCAACAGCCACAGGTTTCACAATTATTGGTATTAGTGGTGTCGGTAAGACAACTGCTGTGGAAGCAATTTTGTCTCTTTATCCCCAAATTATTATTCATAGCCACTATAAAGGACAAAATTTTACATTGATGCAAATTGTTTGGCTAAAGTTGGATTGCCCTTTTGATGGCTCTATTAAAGGATTGTGTTTAAATTTCTTCCAAGCGGTTGATGACCTTTTGGGAACTAATTACTCAAAAAACTATAGTGGCCATCGCTTTACAGTCGATCAATTGATACCAAACATTGCTCGTATAGCTTCACTACACTGCATTGGAGTATTGGTAATCGATGAAATTCAACACTTAAGCGAAGCTAAAAGTGGTGGCTCACGCAAAATGCTCAATTTCTTTGTCCAATTAGTCAATACCATTGGTATTCCTGTTGTTCTCGTAGGAACTTATAAAGCGATGTCTATTTTGAGTGGCGAGTTTCGCCAAATCCGTCGCGGTAGTGGTCAAGGCGATCTAGTTTGGGACAGAATGGCAGAGGATGATGTGTGGGAATTGTTTGTCGAATCACTTTGGCGATACCAGTATGTCCGAAAACCTATTCCATTAAAGCCAGAGTTAAGTCATACCCTGTATGAAGTAACCCAGGGAATTACTGATTTTGCCGTTAAGGTTTATATGTTGGCGCAGATTCGGGCGATCGCTACAGAGAAAGAAACCGTAACCGAAAGCATTATTCGATCTGTTGCAAAGGACAGCCTTCGTCTAGCTCAACCGATTCTATCAGCGTTAAAAACAGGTAACATCCAATTACTGCAAAGAGTAGAGGATGTTTATCCTATCGATCTTAATTCTTTCTTAGAAGCATCTCAAAATAGTTCACAAGTTATAGGTAAAATTCGTTCTTCACCCGTAATTAAAAAAAGTCTGGTAAATGATCAAGAACATGTCAGCACTAATCCTCAAAATTTAGCTTTTGACTCTTCTACTTCAGAATTAGCGAACAATCTAACAGATGTTTCAATTCCTACCCATACTGAAACGAATAAGAACCAGAAGAAATCTCGTAACACAGCTACAGTAAATAATGGCTTAGTTAAGGTTGTAGCTCTTGGTGCAAAAAAAAGAATTAGTGCTTATGAAGCTCTTAAACTAGAAGGCTATGTCCGATCTGCTACTGAATATCTTTAAAAGGAAATTGCAGTATGATTGGTTTTTTTCCCGATCCTTATCCAGATGAAGTGCTTTACAGCATTTGTGCTCGGTACCAAGATAGGGTGAAATATGAAAATGCTCAAATTACAATGAGGGAATTGTTTGGATACGACGAAGCAGTAGCCACTATCGACTTCCCAAAACGTCTCAATTACCTTATTAAGGTTCTACCGCAAGGACATCACTATACAGTTGAACAGTTAATTAACAACCATACATTACTACCTTTTTATAGCCCTTTTTGCCCACCTGAGCGAGTGCATCTTGTTCGAGAACATATGAAAGGTGACAAAAAATTTGCAATTCATTTTCACTTAGGTGTCTTAAGCATACCAAGAAAAACTTGGATGCGGTTCTGTCCCTTGTGTGCAGTAGAGGACAAAAGGCAGTTTGGCGAATACTATTGGCATCGCCTTCATCAAGTACCTGGTGTAGAGGTATGTCCAATCCATGCTGTTTTTTTAGAAGAAAGTAATGTACGCATACGTGAACAGACAAAAGTTTATGAGTTCATATCAGCAGAGAAACAGGTATGCCCAACCTTACCTCGTTGGCTTAATCTGTCAAATACTGAGCATGAAGCTCTTCTCAAGATTGCTCGTGATGCTGCTTGGCTACTGAAGCAAAATGATTTAAACCCAGGTTTAGAATCTTTACATAAAAGATATATTAAAGTGTTAGTTGAAAAAGGTTTGGTAACTCACAAAGGAACTGTTTATAAACGTAAAATGATAGAACAATTTAATAATTTTTATTCTTCTGATTTTTTGAATTCACTTCACTGCGAAATAGACTATAAAAGTAAAAATCCCCTACCGTGGATAATTTTAGTAGTGAGGAAGGCTTTAGGTATGGTAAAGCATCCCATACGGCATTTGTTAGTCATCCACTTTATTGGATACACGGCTGAAGAATTTTTTAATTTATCTGATAAGTGGAAACCTTTTGGTGACAAGCCCTGGCCATGCCTTAATCCTGTTTGTGATAACTTCCAGAAGTTATGTATAGAAGAGTGTCAAATTAGTTATAGCTATAAGCGTAAGTCTAAACCTCCCGTAGGAAAGTTTTGCTGTACCTGTGGCTTCACCTATTATCGTGTAGGCCCTGACCTTTGTGCAGAAGATATATTTCGCTATAACAGAGTAGAGTCTTACGGAACAATATGGGAAATGGCTCTGAAAAATCTATGGGAAGATTTAGAAATCAGCCTCAGGGAGATAGGACGCCGTCTGGGAATTAGCAAAGACGCAATTAAATCTCAAGCGATTCGTTTAGGTTTACCATTACCCCGTCTAAGCTCCAAGCCGACAAGAATAGATAAAAGGCTACTGCATAGCTTAAGTAATTCTCAGTCTCAAGAACAGAATAAACTGGAAACTTATCGAAGCCAATGGTTATCTTTGATAGAAGCAAACCCCAATGCTAATCGGGAATTTCTTATAAATAAACTTTCAGGCATTCATAAGTGGCTTGCAAGATACGATTCTGAGTGGCTGGAAGCACATAAGCCACCACGCAAAAGAGTGAAGGTTGTACCAACAGTTCGCGTTAACTGGGAAAAGCGTGATGCTGAGTGGACATCTGCATTAATAGCTTCCGCCTCACGCATGAAAAATTCTCCTGGACACTTAGTAAGAATCACAAAAAATCGACTCTGTAAAGATATTGGTCAAACATCAACTATTCGCGAAAATCTCAATAAGCTACCATTAACATGCCAAACATTAACAGAATTGGCTGAAAGCTACGATGAGTTTGCTATTCGGAAAATTTTACGGGTAGCAGAGTGCTTTCGCCAGGAAAATATACATCCAACAAGTAAGCAATAGACATGTCCTTAAAACAAAAGTTATGGAAAAATGATACAGAAATAAAAA